>JAIRLZ010000279.1 GCA_031259035.1 Treponema sp.
TGGGTTAAAAGCACATCGACAAAACGTCCGTAAACAAGCCGGTTGAAAAAAAGGCGCGGCATAAGACGGAAAATCTGCCTCAACATCTGCCGGTCGGTATATTGATTCTCTCCTTTGTTGTACCGCATGGAACCGCCGAGTCCGGCAAAAATGATCTTCCGCTCAATTTTTATTCTTGATCCAATATGAATCGCGCCCGAACCAAATTTCTTTTCTTCTCGTTCCCACAACATACTATTATCACGCGCATGTCCATGAAAGCCTTCCAAATCATGGTTGCCGTACACGGAAAGCAACGGCTTGTTAAGGGAGGTAATGACAAAATCAAGATAATCCTGCGGCAAATCGCCCGCGCTCAAGATGATGTCGACATCCTTAAACCGTTCTTTTATACTGGCTGTGTAAACAAGCGGGTCCAAATGATCCGCTATACAAAGTATCTTCATCTTTGACTAAAACCGTGTACATTAGAGATGCCGTATAGTATATAGTATAACGCAATGTACGTCAACTCCAGCAGACAGCCATTGGACGCTCAAAGTCCCACGGGAAAGTCTCTTCGAAGTAGTTTCTTGAAGAAATCCCATGTATCGGAATGCGCGTGTAAAAGAACGCTTTTCATTCGCAAAGTCTGGTTTAATACCCCGCCGAATTTTCGATTCGCGCTTGCCGCGGCTCAAATAAGGCGGCGCCTACAAGATTGGTGTTAAACCAGACCTATTATAAATTTCCTTACAGTCGAGGAGTAATACAACTATAAAACTAAGACCGCAATCTATCATCCCAAGAGCGGATCGTCTCTGCGCTAAAATGTTGAGATCGCTTAGTCCTATTATCTTATGTGGGATATTTAATCTTCAAGCGAGATGTATCAGTGAGGCGATTAGGAAACGAACAAAGAATCCCTTCGCCTCATTGACACAATAATTCGCTTCAATCAGTGTGGGATTAGTACAACTTTGAGGAATTGATTTCCACAATTCCTCAAAGCCAGCTTATTTCTTCGCAGGCGCGGCGGCGTCAACTTTCACAATTTTGATAGCGCCTTTGCCGTCTTTATACCCCTTGCCTTTGTAAGCGACGGTAGCTGTTTTTCCTGCCGCCACTTTAATGGGCGCTTCGTTTACACCGTCCGCGCTGTACGTAACAGTCACTTCAGCGGCGCCATCATTAATAACGAAAACGCTCGCCGCGCCTTTTACCAATACCCAACCAGCAGATACTTTGCTGGCTGTGTCTGTGGCCGACACCGTCCCGCCTGCAGGCGGTTTCTGTTGCGCCGCCGCAAAAGCGGATACCATAAACAGCAATACTATTGCTCCTAAAAATGTCTTCCTCATAAAAGACTCCTTCAGAAAAAAGATGTATATATCTCTAAAGATATATATATAAATATATCACACGGATATAAATATATTCTAGAAGTTTATCGCGCTTCGCGCATAAAACCTCAAAAATCGCCGATTGGGCGATTTCTTGCCTTGCAAACTCCGTCGAACCTTTGGTTCGCAAACCAAAGGTTCGCGGCAACCCGTAAATCGTGGTTTTCATGGCTTTTTTCAACGAAAAAACCATGAAAACCTACCAGCGCAAACAGGCTGCTAGGGCGGCCGCAAACGTGTTTGAGCGCCGCTCTGCGGGGGGGAAATTCATTCCACCTTAAATTTTGATATCTCACTGACCAACGTGTTTATATGATTTTTGTTTTCAACGCTTATCTCGCTTACACGAGTTACAGCCACGTTAATCTGCTCCGCGCCGGACGCCATTTCATTCATTCCATTGGTAATCTCCTGCGTAAGCCCGGCGAGGTTCTTGCTCTCTGAAATTACTTCACGGCTTCCTGTCCGCATTTCTTCCGAACCGCTCTTAACCAGCTTGGTTAGATCGTTAAGCTGCCCGATTGATTCAAGTATTTGCTGACTTCCGGAATTTTGTTCTTCCATAGAAGAACGTATGTTTTCTTCCTGCTCCGAAACCGTTTTAACCCCCTTGTCAATGGCCTCAAATCTGTTCAAAACCGAATCTGTTGACTTCATTATTTTATCAATAGATTCTTTGATCTTTTTGAGAATACCCGCGATGGTTTTGGATTGTTCTCCAGAAGATTCGGCTAATTTTCTGATTTCATCAGCGACAACGGCGAAGCCTTTGCCCGACTCTCCGGCATGTGCGGCTTCAATAGCCGCGTTCATAGACAGAAGGTTGGTTTGACTTGCGATATTCTCCATAACCGCGGTAATTTCCAATAGCCCCTCGGACTCCCTCGCTATTCCCTGAATATCAGCCGCGACTTCCTGAAGCCCATTACGTCCGATTTCAGACGCATCCGCAAGATTCTTAACATTTTCTCCATTTCGTACAAGCGTTTGCGTCACCGAGGTTATATTAGCGAGCATCTCCTCTATTGCGGACGAAGACCGCGCGATATTTTCCGATTGTTTTTCAATATGCTGGCTTAATTGTTCAATATTATCAGTTATCTGCCCCATAGTCGCGTTGGTTTCCGTAACGCTCGCCGATTGGTTGACAGTCTGCCCTTTGACGCTTTGGATATTGGAGGCGATTTGATTTACAGCCGCCGCCGTCTCCGTCATATTAGACGCGAGTTCATTTCCTATACCCAAAAGAGCCGTAGATTGCTGTTTTATAATAATAACAAGCCCCTTGATTTTATCTATGGTAAGATTAAAATAATGCGCCATGTCGCCGATTTCATCTTTAGATTTTACGTCAAGACGCCTTGTAAGATCCCCTTCCCCTTCGGATATATCTTTAAGCATAGTAACAATGCCTAGTATAGGCCGGACTATACCTCCGGCTACAAGGAAGATAATAAACACGACAACGATAACAGCGACGCTCGCAAAAATAGCGGTAAATACAAGCAATGCGTTCACTTCCTGTAGAACCGTTGCGCGCGGCACGGAAATAATCACCACCCACGCCGTAGTCGTTCCGCCCGCACAAAAAGGATACATAGCGAACAGCATCCCCCCTTCATCCATCACGGAGGGGCTGACCGTCCTTATTGATTCAAGAACGCTATTAACGCCATTTTGCCCAAGAGACTGCAAAGAAGCGGTTTGAAATTTAGAGCCGCGCAACTGAGGCTCAAAGTGGGCCGCGATGGTTCCGTCATTGGCATAAACTCCCGCATTGCCCGTACCGTACGGCTTCAGTTCACTAACCATAATCTGCAACGGCGTAATAACAACGCTCATCCCCACAAGTCCATATGTTGTTCCGTTTCTCATTATTGGAATTCGTATATCAATAGTAAAAGCGTCTTCCCCTTGTATAACCGCCTTAACCGGATTAGATATGGTTTCAGTCTGGTTAAGCGTGGCGAGCGCCTCTTTATAATTAGGATAAGGCTTCATGGCTATGGTTCCAGTCTCTCTCGTATACATGGTTATATACTGCCCGCTCTCATCAGTGCCGGGCGTATTGGCAAGCTCGTCATCCAATTCATCTATGGCGTTAGGTTTCCAAGCGGTATAAATGCTCACACAATCGGGGTTTGACTCAAGCACGCCATAAATGGTGCTATTGTAATTGTCACGCCTTTCATCAATATTAATATCTTGAAAACTATTCATAATCTGAGATAACGTACGGAGAATATCCATATAGTTTTCAAAGTTTCTTTGTATGTCTTTTGCGGTAATTCCAGCTATATTTTGCAAATTCTCCAGCGCCGACGCGCTCTGAATTGAGCTTGCGCGAGAAAGCAGAACGCTCGATATGACACCTATCATGCCAATTGACATAACAGCCATAATTAAAGTCAGTTTTAACCGTAACTTCATAATCTTCTCCTCTGTCTGTGAAGCATAGAATTTTATCCTTCAGGAACACCCTTTCAAAAGGGGGTTGCATACAATTTACACTTTTTCTCCTCAAAAATCTCTTTATGAAAAGGAACGCTATCGCTCCCGCTTATTACCTCCTCCTATGCTCCGTTAAGCTTACATAAGCCGAATCCTTTCAAAACCAACCGAATTCTAAAAAAGACGCATTACACGCCGCCTTCCTTTAAGCAAGACACGAACTCGGACTTTTAACGGATTTATAAAAAAGTATAGCATTTCTTTGTTTTTTCATCAAGCCCTATTTTAGAAAAATTATATTGAGGCTTTCCCAAAACTAACCCGAACATAGTTCGCAAACATAGTTCGCAAACATAGTTCGCGTTTTGGGAAAGCCTCATTGGGATGAAAATAATCGCTTACAAGACGCCCCGCCCTTTAGGACGGGGAGGTTCATTCTCTTTCGGATACTCTATGCGCGAATGATAGTAGCTTGCCAGCACACGGACAAACGCCTTTTTAATGGTTTCCAAGTCCCGGAACGTGAGGTCTGATTCGGCGAGTTGTCCGTGTTCGAGTTTGCTGTTGATGAGCGTTTGGATGAATTCCTCAATTTTTGTCGCGGTTTTCTTCTCAAGCGTCCTGACTGCGGCTTCGGACGTGTCGGCGAGCATGACCACCGCGGATTCCCGCGAGCGCGGAGGATTGCCCGGATAGGAAAAGTCCTCAACGCTCACCTCTTTTTCCTGTTCAAGCGCTTTGCGATAAAAGAACTGGATGACCGAATTCCCGTGGTGCTCCGCGATGATGGCTATGACCTGCTTGGGCAGCTTCATGGCGCGGGCTTTTTCAACGCCGAGTTTCACATGGCTGCGCAGAATGGTGGCGGACAGCCTCGGCGGAATCTCGTCGTGCTTGTTGTAACCCGCCTGGTTCTCCACAAAGTACTCAGGCTGCTCCATCTTGCCGATGTCATGGTAATACGCGCCGACCCGCGCCAGCAGAGAATTCGCCCCGATTTCTTGACACGCGGCCTCGGCAAGCTGCGCCACCATGAACGAATGGCTGTAGGTGCCGGGCGCTATGGTAAAAAGCCGCCGTATGAGGGGCGCGTTCAGATCGGACAACTCGATGAGCCTGAACGTCGTCGCCGCGTTAAGCCCGTTTTCCAAAGGCGGCAGAATTCCCAGAACGAGCATACCGGACGCTATGCCGTTAAACGCGGCCCAGAACAGCAGGAACGGGTAGTCTTTTGCTGGCAAGCGCTGCATGAGCATCACCGCGACGACCGCAACGCAGTTCGCCGCGGCAATGTGGAGTCCGGCTTTCAGCAGGTCCATGCGGCGTTCGGCGTTGTGCAAGGCGCGGGAAGCCACAATGCCCGACGCAAGGGACACAACGTACGCCGGCATGTCAAAGCAGCCGAGCAGGAAACCCGCCAGAGGCAGCACAAAAGCCCACGCGAGGGCAAGGTATCCGCCTATCAGAATGGACGGCAGCATGATTACCAAGGCGGTGGGAAGCAGGAGTGAAATTGGGAAGAAGCTGTT
>JAIRLZ010000155.1 GCA_031259035.1 Treponema sp.
CTCACGCGCTAATCGAATTTTGGGGGGTTTAATAAACCATACTTTCAAAATAAATTTTTATTCGGCGCTTGCCGCGTTTTTATTTAACCTCCCCCCCGCAAGGGGGGGGGGGGGGTATTTCACCCCACCGCGAATAAACCAGTATAAAAACGACCCCTTTGGCGTTAAAAAGATAGAAGCCGCCTATGCGGCCGCAACCCTTGCTTTAACCGGGGCCGCAATCGCCTCCAGATCGGCGCTTGCCGTTGCGGAAACATCTGCAATGACAGGCGCGGCGTCGGCAAGCGTTTCAGGCGGCGGGGTGGCGAGAAACATGAATGTAAGCAGTGGATAAAACAAATACGAGGTTTGGGAAAGCCAGCCACTGGATTCTTGCCTCCACCCCGATCATGGCGGTTGGAATTGCCCTGATATTTTTTCCAGGCTGGCTGGGGTGAAAAGGGGAAATCAGGAACTGTGCAATTGTGCAATAATGAAATAACATTAGGCTGTTCCAAAACTAACCCGAACCGATGGACTTTTTCCGGCGCCATTTTTCATAAGGCGTCGCGCTCCCTTGTCTTTTATCTACAGATATGCTAGTATAGCGCATTGAAAAAAGGAGATCTGTTTATGGAAAAAACAGCGTTGTATGCGGTGGATGAGAAGCCGCCGTTTATTCAGAGTACATTCTACGGCTTGCAGCATCTTTTGGCGTGTTTCGGCGCCACGGTGCTTGTGCCTATCTTGGTGGGAATCAACCCGCTCTACGCTATTTTCAGCGCCGGCGTGGGAACCCTTTTGTATCTGGTCATCACCAAGTTCAAAGTGCCGAATTTTGTGGGCAGTTCGTTTGCCTTCATCGCGCCGGCCATTCTAGTCCTTGGACAATACGGACCCGGTTATCTGGCGGGCGGCGCCATCGTGTCAGGCGTATTTTACTGCCTTATAGCGGCGCTGATCTACGCGATCGGCCCCGGGTGGATTGCAAAGGTGCTGCCGCCCGTAGTGATAGGGCCGGTGGTTGCGATTATCGGGCTGGCGCTGGCGGGAACGGCTATTGACATGGCTTCGACGGGCGTTGACGGCAATTACAGCATCCACGCGCTCGTCATTGCCGCCATCACCCTCCTCATCACAATTCTTGCAAATTATTCAAAAAACCAGTTCGTTTCAAGCGTTTCAATCATTATAGGGCTTGCCGGCGGGTACATTGTCACGTTTCTTCTGGGATTGGTAAACCCGCATTTCAAATTTGTTTCTTTTGATGTAATCACAAACGCGCCGGCGATCAATCTGCCGGCGTTCGTCATTCCCCAGTTTAACGTCGCGGTTGTCGTCACCTTTGCCATCGTTTCTTTCGCCACCATTTGCGAACATATCGGACATACCATCGTAACGGGCGACATTGTTGGCAAGGACTACGTGAAGGATCCGGGCTTGCACCGGACCATAGCCGGAGACGGCGTTGCGACCGCGGTTGCGGGCGTTTTCGGTTCCGTGTGCAACACGACGTACGGAGAATCGCTGGGGGTGCTTTCGACCACACGGGTCTATTCGGTGTTTGTGTTCATCTTCGCCGGCGTCATCGCCATACTGTTGTCCCTGTTCGGTAAATTCGGGGCGTTTTTGCAGGCGTTGCCTGTGCCGGCGCTTGGCGGCGTGTGCATCCTGCTCTACGGCAGCATCGCGGTGAACGGTCTGAAACAACTTGTCATCAACAAAGTGAATTTTGACGACAAACGCAATCTGATCATCGCGTCGATTATCTTTATCCTGGGTGTGGGCGGCAGTAGAATCTCGTTCCCTATCGGCGGCAGTTTTACGTTTGAACTGGGCGCTATTGCGGTCGCCGCGCTGGTGGGCATTATTCTGAATCTCATCATTCCGCAAACGCGCAAGGCGGACAAGAACGCTTGACGCACGTTTAATTAGGAGGAAAAAATGAAAACCATAAAACTGGGGAAGTCCGATCTTGAGACGCCGGCAATCGCTGTCGGGTGCATGAGGCTCAATGGGCTTGAGAAGGCGAGCGCCCAACGTTTTATCCACACATGCATCGATCTGGGGGCGAATTTTTTCGATCACGCTGACATTTATGGCGGCGGCGCGTGTGAAACTATATTTGCGGAGGCGATAGGCATGAATTCCCTTGTCCGCGAGAACGTCATTCTGCAATCAAAATGCGGCATACGTCCCGGAGTCGCCTTTGATTTCTCAAAAGAACACATCCTCTCCTCGGTTGACGGCATTCTGAAACGGTTGAAAACCGAGTGGCTTGACGTGCTGCTCCTCCACCGTCCGGATGCCCTTGTGGAACCGGAAGAAGTGGCGGAGGCTTTTGACGCGCTCTATAACGCCGGAAAAGTTCGCTATTTCGGCGTTTCAAACCAGAACCCCGCGCAGATACAGCTTCTGCAAAAGTACGTGAAGACGCCTCTTGTCGCAAACCAACTCCAACTGAGCGTTGCCAACGCGAATATGATTTCTCAGGGTCTTCACGTCAACATGCTTGACGACGCGGCCGTGAATCGCGATGGCGGCGTACTGGATTTCTGCCGGCTCAACGACATCACCATCCAGGCCTGGTCGCCTTTCCAGTACGGGTTCTTTGAAGGGGTGTTCCTCGGCAACGCGAAATTCCCCAAGCTGAACGCGAAAATTGACGAAATCGCGGAACGGTACGGGGTGTCAAACACGACCATAGCGATTGCGTGGATTCTGCGGCATCCGGCGCGTATTCAGCCCGTCACCGGCAGCACGAACGAAGCGCGGATTAAGGACTGCGTTAAAGCGGCTGAAATCACCCTGACGCGAGACGAGTGGTACGCCATATACATGGCCGCTGGAAACGTACTGCCGTGAACGCCGCCGTTGCGCCGGGCGGCGTCGCAGGGTGAAATCAGCATGTTAGGCCCACTCGTAAACTCGCTTGCCATTGTGGTGTGTTCTCTGATTGGCTGTTTTATTGTTCGGGGCATACCGGAACGCTTTGAAGAAATTATCAAAAAAGCGGCGGGGCTTGCCGTTGTATATATCGGGCTTAAAGGAACGTTTGAGAGCCGGAGCGCTCTGCTGCTTATTATGAGTCTGATCATAGGCGCGGTCATAGGCGAATGCCTCAACATTGACTCGTGTATGAACCGGTTCGGCGGCTGGGCTGAAAAGAAGCTCGGTATGAGCGACGGAACGTTCTCCAGGGGTTTTGTATCGGCAAGCATCCTTTTCTGCACCGGTTCAATGGCATTCGTCGGGTCTATCCAGAGCGGTCTTCAGGGCAACCACGAGATGCTCTTCGCAAAATCTATTCTGGACGGCTCCATGTCTATTGTGTTGGGCGCATCCCTGGGCATAGGAGCGCTTTTCTCCGCGTTTCCGGTGCTTGTTTACCAGGGAGGCATCGCGCTTGCGTCAATGGCGATCAGCGGACTGCTTACGGCGGAAATCATCACGGAAATGTCCGCCGTAGGAAGCCTCGTCATTGCGGCCATTGGGTTCAACTTTCTGGGCGTCAAAGAAATAAAGGTCGCAAACCTCATACCGGGCATGTTCATACCGTGGATATGGCTGGGCATAACGGGAATGTAGTGGAAAACTCCGGTTGGGACGCCCTCCTATGAGTGTCCCTATTGTAAAATGGGCGACATGTTCAATGTGAGGCATAGATTCTTTTCGGCGCCATGTTTTATGTGGCGCCGCGACCTCTTGACATGCCCGCCGGTTTCGAGTAGTATTATATCTAATGTCTGAAGGCGTTTTACGCGCTCGCCGTTATGAAACCGGCGGAGCGGTTTTTGCTGTATCCACCCATTGACCCGCGAAAGATGAACTTTCGTTTCAATCATATGTCATGAACAAGACTTCATTAAATACATGAGGAGGCGCATAATGCACATGGCTGATGCGTTAATTTCCCCGGTTGTCGGGGGTGTGATGTGGGCGGTTTCCGCTGGAGCGGTCGCTTATTCAGTGGCAAGCGTTAAAAAGACGGGCGCGGAACAGGAAACCGCTGAAGGCGGCTCTGTTGAGAGCGGCGGAGGGCTTGCCGGGAAGGTGAGCCTTATGGCGATTGCCGGTGCGTTTGTATTCGCCGCGCAGATGATCAATTTCACCATACCGGGAACCGGTTCAAGCGGACATATAGGCGGCGGCATCCTGCTCGCCTGTCTTTTGGGGAGCAGCCCGGCGTTGCTTGCCATAACAAGCGTGCTGGCGGTGCAAGCCCTTTTCTTTGCGGACGGCGGATTGCTGGCTTTGGGTTGCAATATATTCAATATGGGCGTCATTCCCTGCCTCTTTGTGTATCCGCTGGTTGTCAAACCTTTGCTTCAAAAGCGGCTCAAGGAGCGGCAGGGAGGGGCGGCGCCTAAGCGGTTCACGGCGGGCTGCGTTCTTGGCGTCATGATCGCCTTGCCGCTTGGCGCGTTCTTTGTGGCGCTGGAAACCCTTGCGTCCGGCATCACCGTCCTTCCTTTTTCCACGTTTGTACTTTTAATGTTGCCGATTCATCTGGCGATTGCGGCGGGCGAAGCCGTGACGACCGCTCTGGTCGTCGCGTTTGTCGCCGCGAACAGTCCGGAAATTATTGAAGGCGCCCTTTCTGGCGCCGGTGTTTCCAATGCGGGCGTTTCAAAAACAGGCGCATTC
>JAIRLZ010000173.1 GCA_031259035.1 Treponema sp.
AGGCTGGAAGGTGTACAGTACGCAAAAAGACCGCCCGGAGTGATAACGCCGCGCGAGGGCTGGGTGCGGTTTCATAATATGTTTACGGGATGGCTTGTCGCTAAAAGATGTGTATAAACAGTAGGGCCCCGCCGCAGGCGCCCAGCGCCGCCAGAACCGCCGCCACGACCGTCAGCGCCGCGACAAGCCCGGCGCGGAAACGCCGCGCCTTCGCCTCAGTTTGTTTGCCCGCTTCTTTCATAATACTCTCCTAAAAAAAACAGCCGCTCCCCGCCCCTATGCCGGCGCGGAGTCGCGCTCTCCGATAGTATATCATAAAACACACGAATGTAAATACGCCGCAATAGAAATTTTCATAATTTGAGCCTGTTTCAAAACGCGAACCGCGTTTGCGAACGTAGTTTGGGTTAGTTTTGGAACAGGCTTTGGAAAAGCGAGTGTCTATGCGGAACGGGACATTCGGGCGCAAGCGCCGGTCTATAACATGGTACAGGATGCCATAACCGGAGCGGAGTCGCGGGCGCGCCGGAAAAAGCGCGAAAGGCGATCCCGGCGCCTGACCCGGATAAACGAGGCCATTGCGATAGGGTTATACAAAGAGCGCTTCATCCGGCTGCTGTTGGGGGAAGAGCGGGTTCGGCGAAACGGGTTGTTTGTCCAGTTCAAGGAGGATATGATGAAAAACATAGCGCCGCCTCGCGCTTCGCCCGGCGGCCCCGCCGGTGGAAGTGTTTTAACAATAGGCTGCTAGTTTATGATGTTGTGTAATACTCCGCCGCAAACTTGTTTGCGCCTTCAGGTCGGGGCGGTTCATTCTTTGCTTCGGCGCTATTGTCTATTCGGAAAAAGAAATGTATACTATTCTCCATGAGTGAGGACAACGATATAGCATGGTTTGAACCGGCTTGCGCAAAACGTCTGCGCAAGCGGCTGCGTAAAGAATGTATGCCCGCGCGCGCGGAAATTTTGCATGAGAACCAGCGCCATACCGCAAGCAATAGAGCCGCAACGATATGATAGCGCACATTGTTCCGACTAATATTGACGACCGCCTCTTGTCGAAGGGAGCCGACGCGCTTTCCTCTGGCGGGCTTGTCGCATTGCCGACCGATACAAGCTGGAGCATAGTCTGCTCGTATAAATCAAAGGACGGCATCAAAAAGCTCAGGGCGATTTCACGGGAACGGGACGAGCAGCTTTTCACCCTGCTCTGTTCGGAACTGTCCCAGATAAGCGATCTGTGCAACTTTGACAACAGCAGGTTCAGACTCATCAACAGGCTGACGCCGGGACCGTATGTGTTTATTTTGAAAACACTGTCTATGACGGAAAAGGCGTTGAGCCTTCCCCGTCGGGAGATTGGCATCCGCATTCCTGACAGTCCGGTTCCCCTCGCCCTTATCAAGGCGCTTGGGACGCCGCTCTATTCTATAACCGCAAAGCGAACCATGCTTTCGCCGCCTCTGGAGGAAGATAGCGATGAACCGGAAGCCATGCTCTTTGACAACGGGCGGGAACTGGAGGATATTGCGGGTCTCGATCTCATTTTTGACGGCGGAGAAGAGCAGGCGCGTCTTTTTTCAACGGTGCTGGATATGAGCGGCGATGAAGTCGCCGTGATAAGAGCGGGCGCGGGAGCGTGGCCCCTATGAATGGGCGGAGAGAAAAACACTATAAAAAAAAGAAAAAATGGGTTCGCGTAATCTTCAGGCGGAGGGTGTTTGTCATTTTTCTCCTGCTTGTTCAGATTATGTTTATTATTTTTATCACCACGGGATCGGATTTGCTTTCCCGTTATTTGGGATTGGCGTTCCACCTTTTGAGCCTCTCCGTGTGCCTTTATATTGTTAATAAAAGGGAAAAGCAGGCGTATAAGGTGACATGGGTTTTTTTGATCCTGGCGTTTCCCGTCTTCGGCGGGATTTTATACATTATTTTTCACACCCAATTCAATTCAAAGAGAATGACGAACCTCATCATACAAAATAGGGAAGAAAGCAAGCCGTTCTACCGGTTGTGCGGCGATACATTCTCCGCGCTGGCTGAAGCCGGCTACGATTGCCTTTCCCAAATCAGGTATTTGCAGCATTACGCGGGCTTTCCCATATACGATCACACTCAAACGGTGTATTTTGACTCAGGAGAACGCTTCTTTGCGCGCGTACTGCAAGAGCTTGAAACCGCGGAGCGTTATATTTTTCTGGAATTTTTTATAATGCGGCAAGGAGCCATGCTGGATCCGATCATTGACATATTGGAGAAAAAAGCTGAAGCCGGACTTGACGTACGGATCATGTATGACGATTTAGGCTGTTTTTTATCCCTGCCGCCGGATTACAAGCGGCATTTAGAAAAAAAAGGAATTAAATGCATCGTTTTCAACCCGTTTACGCCCATTTTGTCATCGCATCAGAACAACCGCGATCACCGGAAAATCATCGCGATTGACGGGCGGACAGCTTTTACCGGCGGCATCAACCTCGCCGACGAGTATATCAACGAATTTGAGCGCTTCGGACACTGGAAAGACTCTGGAATCGCGCTTCACGGCAAAGCGGCGTGGTCGCTTACGATGATTTTCCTCGAAATGTGGAACTTTGAATTGATGCAGATAAACCCCCGTCTCCCAAAAGACACTTACACCGCGTTCTATCCATGGAAAGACGGGCCGTGCGCCGTTGAATCCGATGGATATGTCCAGCCTTACGCGGACAGCCCCATTGACGATGAAAACGTGGGGGAGCATGTGTACATCCAGATCATCAACAACGCGAAAGAGTATGTGTACATCAACACTCCGTACCTTGTGGTTGACGACAACCTGCTTTCAGCTCTGATTTTGGCGGCGAAAAGCGGCATTGACGTCCGCATCATCACGCCGCACCGGTGGGACAAGAAAATCGTAGCTATCGCTTCACGGTCGTATTACCGGCAGCTCATTCAAGCTGGGGTCAAGGTGTATGAATACACAAACGGGTTCAATCACTCAAAGACATTTGTTTCCGATGACAAGATAGCGACCGTCGGCACCACAAACCTTGATTTCCGCAGCCTCTATCTGCATTTTGAGTGCGGGGTCTGCGTTTATCAAAACAGCGGCATTGCGGCGATAAAAAAAGATTTTCTGGAGACTCAGCGAATTTCCCATATCATCACCTTACGAGACTGCGCCCGCAACGCTTTTGAGCGGGTGGTACAAGATGTACTGCGCCTCTTCGCGCCGTTAATGTGATTGGACTGATCGGGGCGCAGACCTGAAAGAACTTTCACTCCCGCAACCTCTCCGCTTTTACCGGAAGCGGATGTCCCTAATCTTCGTTTTCCGCCCGGTATTCGTCCGGGGCGGCTTGGGCGATCTTCCGCGCTTCTTCCAGCGCAACGGCGGCAGCCGCATGTTCTATCTGTACCAGATCGCAGGCGTCTTCAATGGCCGTATCAATCTCGCCTCCCGTAAAATGAACCTCCCCGCCCTGAAGGGCTAAACTTGACCCATAAAAATTTTAGACAGCAGCGCTCGCTTCCACCGGCGGGGAGGATTCGCCATGAAAGGTTATTCCCTTTTTTTCTGTTTTTTCCGCCTGA
>JAIRLZ010000259.1 GCA_031259035.1 Treponema sp.
CTTTTATTGCAACTTCGAATATAACCGATTTTGATGAAAAACTTTCAGAAGAACTCTCTTCCTTTAATAATCAATATTTCCCTGTACCCGAATATAAATATCAAGTGCGGAAAAAAATAATCAATGAAAGCGTTTATTCAGTGGAAAAAAAAAATTTGTTTTTGCCGGTTTATAAAAAGCTGGTGCATGAATACGGAATTTCGCTGAAACAGCGAAAAAAAGACACTTTTCTTGACAAATGGTATTTTCAACATATTCGGAATGAGATTGATGTTGTTCTTAATGAGATAAACAAAATACAGCGCAATGGTACAAAACAAATAATCAGCGTCATTCTAAGTAGAACAGTGAGGAGTTGCCGCGCTACAACGCACGCGGATTTGGCAACGCTTGTAGAACCGGTGACGTCAGTCTATTATTGCGCTAAACATGGGAAAATGTGCAAACCGCTGTTCTCAATGTTGAAATGGTGGAAAACATATTCAAAAGATACGATAAAACGTTTGCAGCAATTTGATGCATTGCGGACAAATACCTACCAGTTATGTTTAACCGGCGACAGCAGGACAATTGACATTTTTAAAGAAATAGAACAGATAAATCAGCTATTTGGAAACTTAGTGACAACGCGAAAAATCAGCGGTATTTTTTCATCGCCGCCTTACGTTGGTTTAATTGATTATCATGAACAGCACGCATACGCTTACGACTTATTTGGCTTTAAAAGGAATGACGACCTTGAAATCGGACCCTTGTTCAGAGGACAGGGGAAAGAGGCCGTGCAGAGTTATGTAGAGGGGATTTCCGCCGTACTAAATAATTGCAAAAAATATTTGGCTAATAATTACAATGTGTTCTTGGTTGCAAATGATAAATACGGCGTGTATCCGGTAATAGCTGAAAACGCCGGCATGAAAATTGTCAATCAGTTCAAGCGACCTGTACTTAACCGTACAGAAAAAGATAAAACGGCGTATTCGGAGACGATATTCCATTTGAAGGAGAAACAGGAGAATGAATAATATATGAATACAGATAAAATAATTTATCAGTTAAGTGTAGAAGATTTGCAAACTGTAGCTGATGAGGAATTGGGACGCAACTTAACAGAAGAAGAAATATGTCTGCTTGAAGATAAAGTCGGTGATTTTATTGACTGGTATAGCGCGATTTCTTGCGCTATTGACTTTTATATAAAAGAACCGGAGGTCATTGAAGATGGCAATGAATAATTCCCAGAAATTTCATGTTCAAGATGTAATTACAACATGTTTGCGGAATAAATTCCAGTCTTATAAGCCTGAACCTGCGTCGATGCCGTTCCATTTCAGGCTTTTAGGCAAAGATAGGATGGCACTTTACTCTTTTATCCACTCTGTTGCCACAAATTTTGGAACAGTTGTTTTTGAGCCAGTGGCAAAAACACTGACGCTTTCACATTTTGCTGATGCGGAATTACAACAAATTGCAGGCAAACAAAAATCTTCAGAAGCTCAACGGGTAATTCAAAATATAATTGATGGACTTACTACCGCGCAAATATCACCTAACAAAATTGATGAGATAGCCGCTATCAGAAAGGTGTGTCAGACAGGCGAATTGAAAACTATCCACCCGACACGGGTGGATCTGAAACTGACAGATAACAGCGGAACATTGTATTTGATTGATATAAAAACGGCGAAACCGAATGCGGGTGATTTTAAAGAATTTAAAAGAACATTGCTTGAATGGGCTGCAGTCGCTCTTTTAATTAATCCGCAAATAAACATACAAACTCTCGTTGCAATTCCTTATAACCCCTATGAACCAAAACCATATAACCGCTGGACAATACGCGGCATGTTGGATTTGCAACAGGAATTAAAAGTGGCTGATGAATTTTGGGATTTTCTTGGCGGAGAAGGCGCTTATACCGAATTACTTGATTGCTTTGAAAAAGCTGGTCTTGAATTAAGGACAGAGATTGATGAATATTTCGCCCGTTTTATTCACTGAACCGACTCAGCTTTTAAGCCGATGTTACTAACTCCATCGAATAACCCTATGAAAATATGAAAAAACCAAAAGGAATTATGTGCATGATGAACAAAACAGAAAAAATACTTATTCTTGACTTTGGAAGTCAAACAACCGCGCTCATCGGGCGCAGGATTCGGGAATTCGGGGTGTACACCGAAATTATCGCGGGCGACGCGCCGTTGACCGATGCGGTCTTAACCGGCGTTAAAGGCGTCATCCTCGCAGGTTCGCCGGAATCGGCGTACGGCGAAGGGATCGCGCCGGACAAGCGGATATATGAATGCGGGTTGCCGCTCCTCGGCATCTGCTACGGACTGCAACGCATGACAATGGATTTGGGCGGTCTTGTCGAACCGCTTCCGAAAGTGGAGTATGGCGGCGTTGAGGTTGAAATAAAGCTCGGCGGGCAAAAACCAAAATATAGGAGATTCCTCGCGGCTTTTGACGCGGCGATCTCACTCAACCAGATTCTTGAAAGCGGCGGCGCCGAAGAAACTCCCGCCTATGAACCGCCTCTCCACGCTCCGTTGCGGTTCACCGCATGGATGAGCCACGGCGACACCCTGACCCGGCTTGCGCCCGGCTTTGCGCAAGTGGGGACAAGCGCGTCCGGTTTTCCCGCGGTGGCGCTTCATCAAGAGAAGCCGTGGGTGGGGGTGCAGTTCCATCCTGAAGTGAGCCATTGCGAGCGTGGAAGCGAAATTCTGGCCGCTTTTGTGTTCAGCATGTGCCGTTGCAAAAGGGAATGGACAATGGCGCAGTATGTTGAGGAAGTCCGCGCCCGGATTTCCGCGCGGGCGGGCCGCAATCCGGTGTTGCTCCTCATCTCCGGCGGCGTTGATTCGACGGTCGTGGGGGCGCTGCTCCTCAAAACGCTTCCCGGCGAACAGGTGCATCTCATGTACATTGACACGGGGCTTATGCGCAAGAATGAAACATGGGGCGTCAAGAAGACGCTTGAAAAGTTGGGCGCGAAAAACCTGCATGTCATCAACGCGGAAACGGAATTCCTCGCGGCGTTGAAGGGCAAGGAAGAGCCGGAAGCGAAACGCAAGACAATCGGCGATCTTTTTATCACCATTCAGGAACGGGAAGTCGCGGCGCTCGGATTGCCGGAGTCGTATTTTCTGGCGCAAGGCACACTGTATACAGACCTCATCGAAAGCGGAAAGGGCGTTGGGAAAAAGGCCCATCTCATAAAAAGCCATCACAACGTAGGAAGCCCGCTGGTTGACGCCAAACGGAAAGCCGGCAAGATCATAGAGCCGCTTGACAGGCTCTACAAGGACGAGGCGCGCGCTTTGGGAAGATTGCTCGGCGTTGAAGAGGATGTGGTTGCGCGGCACCCGTTTCCGGGTCCCGGGCTTGCGGTGCGCATTGTGGGTGAAGTCACCAAAGAAAAGTGTAATATTCTCCGCGAGGTGGACGCGATTTTTATTGATGAGTTGAAAAAGCGGCGCTCGCCTGATGGAACGGGCAGTCTGTACGATGAAGTGTGGCAGGCGTTCGCCGTGCTGCTGCCGGTGCGCTCGGTGGGCGTCGCCGGGGACAGCCGGAAATATGGGTGGACGCTCGCCCTGCGTGCCATTGTTTCAAGCGACGGCATGACCGCCGATGTGTACCGGTTCCCCATGAAAGACCTGCTCGAAATATCCGGCATGATCACCAACGCCGTCAAAGAAATCGGGCGGGTTACGTACGATATTTCATCCAAGCCGCCGGCCACCATTGAGTGGGAGTAGCGTCCTCCCCACGCTCCCTTTTCAGCCTGCTCCCGAACCGGCAGCCCCGACAGGCGGGGGCTAGCTCACCCAAGCCTCTGACACGAAACGGTCAGTTCGATCTCTAGTCTATGCGCCGGGGTTCTTTTAAGAGGGCGCCGCCGCCGGAGAACGTCCCGGCTGTATATGA
>JAIRLZ010000291.1 GCA_031259035.1 Treponema sp.
CTGTATGTGTACAAGATGCGTACGCGAGGCGATTTCTTCCCGTATCTGATCGAGCATAGTGTCGAATATCTGAAAACCTTCGATTTTGTATTCGGTGAGCGGGTTTTTCTGGGCGTAACTGCGTAAATACACCGCTTCCCGCAACGCCTCCATGTTCTCAAGATGATCGAGCCAACGCCTGTCTATTGAGTTGAGGTACTGCATACGAATAAATGCGTTGAGGTTGTTCTCGCCTACCAGCGCAATCTTATCAGCTATATCCTGTTGCAAGGCTTTGTTGATGTTCTCTTCAAGCTGTTGCGGCTCCGTTTTCACCGCTTCTTCCACATCAAGCGCGAATCCGAACTTGGTTTTGAGGTATTCGGCTAACTGCCGCGTCGCCGCAAGCGCGTCATGCCGCAACGCCCCTTTGAAATCATCAAGGGCAACGGACAGCATATCGGAGGTGGCGTCGTTCACCCGTTTTTTAAGGTCCGCATCCAGAAGAATCGCGTCCCGCTGTTCGTAGATGAACTTGCGCTGCTGGTTAAGAACATCATCGTATTCCAACAGATGCTTGCGAATTTCAAAGTTACGCTCCTCCACTTTCTTTTGAGCCTGCTCTATGCTCTTGTTCAGCCACGGATGTTCAAGCGGTTCAGCTTTGAGCGTTTCGTCAGAACTCATAAGCCGCGTCATCAGGTTTTTCATGCGCTCGCCGCCGAAAAGCCGCATCAACTCGTCGTCCATAGAGATAAAAAACTTCGACCGCCCGGGATCGCCCTGCCGTCCCGACCGCCCGCGAAGCTGGTTGTCGATGCGCCGGCTTTCATGGCGCTCCGTACCGATGACGTACAAGCCGCCGAGCTTCTTCACTTCTTCGTAGTCTTTGAGCCATTTTTTATATTCATCAGCGTAAATTTCCGCGTATTTTTCGGGGCTTGCCTCGGTGCCGGCGCGTCTGCGGGCGCGGTGTTCGGGACTGCCGCCCAGCTTGATGTCAGTGCCGCGCCCCGCCATATTGGTGGCGATGGTCACCGCTCCTTTCGCGCCCGCCTCGGCGATGATGAGCGCCTCACGAGCGTGGTTTTTCGCGTTAAGCACCTCATGCTTGACGCCGCGCCGCGTGAGCATAGCGTCGAGTTTCTCAGATTTCTCGATAGAGACGGTGCCGATGAGCATGGGCTGCCCTTTTTTGTGAGCCGCAGATATTTCTTCGCAGAGCGCTTCGAATTTATCTTTTTCGGTCAAATAGATGACGTCATTTTCGTCTTGCCGCGCCACGGGAAGGTTGGTGGGGATAACCACCACATCCAATTTGTAGATTTTGTTGAATTCAACGGCTTCGGTGTCCGCGGTGCCGGTCATGCCGGAAATTTTTGTGTACAGCCTGAAATAGTTCTGGAACGTGATGGTCGCCAGGGTGCGGTTGCGCTGGGCTATCTTGATACGCTCTTTCGCTTCAATCGCCTGATGAAGCCCGTCTGAATACCGGCGTCCGTGCAAAATGCGTCCGGTAAACTCATCCACGATCTGCACTTGGCCATCCTGAACCACATATTCGGTGTCAAGATGAAAGAGTTTATGCGCCCGCAGAGCTTGGGTAAAGTAGTGGATATACTCGAAATTTTCCTCGTCAACAATGGCGCCCTTGATGAGTCCGCGTTTTTGGAGCAATTTTTCAATTCTCGCAAGACCATCGTTGGTAAAGGAAATATTTTTGTTCTTTTCATTCAATTTATAATCGCCGGAGACTTCCTCACCTTGGGTTTCATCCGGATAATCGCCATTGGGCTTCTTCTTCACTTCCTCAAGCGATCCCAGCAACCTGTCCACCTCGGCGAACTTGAATGTGTCGTCTTCCGCGGCTCCGGAAATGATGAGCGGCGTACGGGCTTCGTCAATCAGGATCGAGTCGATTTCATCAACGATGCAGAAATTGTGTCCGCGCTGTACGCGCAGTTCAAGGGAAGGACACATGTTGTCGCGGAGGTAGTCGAATCCAAACTCGTTGTTGGTGCCGTACGTAACATCCGCGGCGTAATTTTCCTTGCGCCGCTCATTGTCCATGTTCGAAAGAATGGTTCCCACCGTGAGCCCTAAATAGGTGAATATGGGTCTCATCCAGTCCGCATCCCGCTCCGCAAGGTAATCGTTCACAGTGACAACGTGTATGCCCTCACCCGGAATGGCGTTGAGGTAGGTCGCGGACACGCTCATAAGCGTTTTGCCTTCGCCCGTCTTCATCTCAACGATTTTTCCCTGATGAAGCACGATGGATCCAAGAACCTGCACGTCATAGGGGCGTTCGCTCAAGGTACGGCGGGCGGCCTCACGCGCCAAGGCGAAGGCTTCTGGCAGGAGATCGTCAAGGCTCTCTCCTTTATTATAACGCTCACGAAAAGCGGCGGTCATTTTGGGAAATTCTTCCGGAGGAAGGCTTGCCGCCCACGCTTCCTTTTCATTCACCGCGTGCAACACCGGCAGTAATTTTTTCAGATCTCGTTCATGTTGGGAGCCGAACAACACTTTAGCAATCTTATTTAACATGATTATAATGTAATATATTACGGAAAGATTGACAAGGGAGACTTTTTCAAAACGCCCCATAGGGCGCGCGGTTTATGGGCGCCCACGTACGCTGATTTGCGAAAGGGGAGGGGAGGGCGAGATTCGGGTTTCTCTGTGCAGGCGCGCGAGCTCGCTCGGGGCGGCGTCAAAGTTTGTGGCGTCTTCAAATTTTTATCTATTTGGAACAGGCTCTATCGCTTCGATAATTCGCTCTTGCTCTCCTCCGTGCAAAAATAGAAAAAATAACGGTTCCATTTATTGCTGAATGATGGTATAGTAATGATGATAGAGCTTTTCCCAAAACGCGGACTATGTTCAGTGAACGCAAGTTCGGGTAGTTTTGAGAAACGCTTTCGAAAAAGCGATCTAAAGTCCGCTTTTTCCCTCTACATCTAAGGCGGCTTTCCCAAATCTGCCGCTTCGCGCGTTTTGGGAAAGGCTCGATATTATGGTAAGGAAGGAGTTGCAGTATGCGACAATGTATGGACGCCGACAATCTACACAGCCGGCTGAACAAAATTTTAGGGCAAATAAAAGCGATTGACAAAGCCATTGATACGGATATACCCTGCGAGGATTTATTGATACAGGTTAATGCGGCGCACGCCGCGCTGCATAAGGTAGGGCAAGTGATTCTGGAAGGGCATTTGAACCATTGCGTTAAAGAAGGAATCGAACATGGAAATGTTGAGAAGACCATAGGGGACTTCTCAAAAGCCGTTGAACATTTTTCAAGAATAATGGTGTAACGGAGGTGAAGCCTCCATCTCCATTCGGTGAAAGCCGCTTGGCGAGAGGTTTCCCCATAATGAAGCGACGCATGTCTTTTACCAATATAATTCAGATGGAAAAATACGTCTTGTCATAACGGATAACAAGGAACATCATAACGGGAAATAAGTATAGTTTTGCATACTTTGAGGCTTTGGATTTCGCTTCATTCTTTGTTCATGCGGTTCGTGTTCCATTCGTGCGGTTCGTGGTTTTTCACCGCGTACGTCTCAAACGTATCGCCTAGACCAAACAAGCGGCTCGCCGCGAGCAGGGCGTGGTACGCCGTCCCTCGCCCGTTTTTGCCAGTGACGAGTTTTCCAAGAAGGGGGAACCGCTCAGGGTGATGGCCTGTAATGACGATCTTTTTGAGATCAAAGCCGAATTTTCTCAGGACGCCGCGTGTTTTTGAGGGACTCCAGACCGTGTAATGATCCGGCGGGCTTTTTTCAAAGAAAGCGCGCAACGCTTGAGGCGATCCTCTCGCCGAGACGCCTTCCAGCGAAGGGGTTGAAAACGCGAGGACGCCTCCCTTTTTCAGCAGCCTGTTGATCGCGGTCAACGCCGCGCCGGCGTTTTCGAAATGCTCAATCACGTACCACAGCGAGATGACGTCGAACTGCCCGTCTGAAAAGGGGGCGTTGTCGTGCGATAGGGGAAAATGCCCGTGGAAACACGGCGTTCCAAACTCGCGCTTCACGTAAGACACCGCGTCTTCCGCCGCTTCAATCCCGGTTGGAGCAAAGCCTTCTTCCCTCGCGGCCGCCAGAAACGGCCCATAGGCGCAGCCTATGTCCAGCAATTGGGGCTTTCCGCGATCCGCGATTCGGGCAGCCTGCGTCTTCATTATGGAAACAATATGGGAAAGCCGCTTCTTGCCCGCCTGTACCAAATTCGGAAAATCTTCAATATATGTTTTGCCGTACTGCTTTTTGTAAAAATCGAAAAAATAGTCTTTTGCGTATTCTATTGGCGGCGGCGAGGAGCGGCTCATATAGGTTATGCCGCAGACAGGACAGGCGCGGTAGGTGCGGTCATAGAAGCGGGCGAGGGCGGGTGAGAAACGCTTTAGTCTACCGGCGGTACCGCCGCAGATGGGGCAATCCGCCGCATACATGACAATGGAATTCAGCGCATGGGCAAGGTTTTTTCCAACGGAACCGTCAGTGGACGGCTCCGCGCTCTCAATGCCGCGCCTCTCCGCGATTTCCCGGCATTGCCGCCGCAGCGCGGCGAGCGGATCTCCGGCAAGCTCCCGCTTCTTGAGGCGCCGGATGCCCTTCATCCCGCGCCCCGCGGTGAAAAAACCGGCGTTGCGGGCAAGTTTTTCATGGTACGCCGTGGGAGAGACGAGCGCCACCGGTACGCGGGCGTACAGGCTTTCAAACGCGGTGAGTCCAAAATGTGTGATCACCAGATCATATTCCGCGAGGCGTTCGCTCAAATTCGGGACATGTTCCAGGACGGTTACGTTTTTTTCCCGCAACGCATCTTTCCGCGCCCGCAAATGCGCCCGCACTTGCGGCGGTGCGTTCCGGTTCAATGCGCCGAAGACAGCGGTAACTTCAAGCCCGTTTTGGGCGGACAGCGCGGCGGCCGCAGGCGCGGCAAGCCCCGCCGCGTCTTCCGCGCCGAATGTGATCAGAACGCGCAGCGGCTTGCGCCCCCCGGTCTCCGCGCCGCGCTCCGCGCTGTCCACAAGCGGCGCGTCCCATGCGGGGCGCCTTGTCGCGGGGAGTTGCAACAGTCCGGGCTTGCGGATATTGGGAGGCGTTTTTTCGAGATTCGGCAACAGGTCTATCAGGAAGTCAGCGTAGTTTCTGCACGAGCCGCCCTCGTCAATAGCGACAACCGGCGCAAGCCGCCGCCACGTGAGAAAGTCAGCCAATGATGTTCTAAAGCAATCAAGGACGATGAAGGCGAAGCCGCCATCCGGTACGGCGCGTTGCGTTTCCGGCGCGTAAAGGCAGGTCTCTCTGCCCAGAGATCGCAACTCCTCTGCAAGCGTGGCGCAACGGGCGAGATGTCCGCCTCCGCGTCCTTTTTTATAAGAAGGAACAATAAGAATGGGTTTCATCATGCCTCATCATAAGCGGCGCGCCGCCGTACCGAAGCGCGTTTCGTACGCTTTGACAACGCTCGCCCCGTTAAACCGCTCTTCCCGTCCGATGAGCGAGAGATCGTGATACAGCGCCGCCGCTCGTTCATAGTCTTCCCTCGTGTCAACGGTGAGCCTCATATCAGGCGCCTGCCAGACGTGGGGCGCCAAGGGTCTGTGCAGCCGGAAGCGCTCCGGGTGATTGTATAGATATGGACACACATGTTCGCGTTCCGCTTCCAGCGCGGCTTCCCGCTCGGCGCGGAGCAGAGCTTCAGCGGCGACCGATTCAACGCCCGCGCCGTAGGGTAGGGCGGCGTACCCCGCATAATCCGCGTTGAGACTCTGCGCCTCGCGGTTAAGCGCAAACGCCGCGTCCGCGAATACAAAGGGGTTGTCGCCCGTAGCGCGGATCACGCGGTCAATGGCAAACGCCCTCACCGCGCCGCAGTACCGCGCAAGCACATCTTCCTTTGAGCCGGCGCATATCTCGAATCCGGCGCGTTCCGCGAAAGGGACGAACGCGGGAACGCAATCCGGCGGACAGGCGAGTACGTAGAGGTCGCAGGGAACGGCTCGCAGGGCGTCCATCACTCTGTATATGAGCGGCTCTTCATCCGTTGCGCCGCGAAGGGGAAGCAGCGCCTTATTGGGAAGCCGCGTTGAGTCGAGTCGGGCTTGCAATACTACCGCAGTTGTCATTATATATCTTTTCGGTCTTTTTCCACCTGCGTATTAGGCTCAAAGGGCTCAAAGGGCGCAAAGCGCCTTGTTTTGCGTCCCGCTAAACGTCTGCCAGAGATTTGACACAAATGTAGAAGAAACGGGCGCCCTGGATGAACCGGCGGCTAAAAATCCGCCCTGCGTCCCGTACGGTTGACGCGGCGTCTTGCGGATTACGCTTTGCGATATAATGTGGGCATAGGAGACGGCGGACGCCATGCCCGACACCGGCGCGTGGACCCTGATCATCAACGAGGAAACCCGGCGAAAGCTGGGACTCGCCATCATGGAAACGGCGCTATCCAGCCTTGCGGACGGCTCTGACGCCCAATACGGACTGACCGAACCGGTGGAAATCCGCTGGAAAGACCGCCGCATCAGCTTGCAGTCTGTGGTCATACCGGACGCGAAGGACATACTCTTGGGCGCGTTGCCCCTTGAAGGCATGGCTTTGATGGTTGATCCGGTAAACCAGCGTCTCGCCGGCGTCCACGGTGACCAGCGGATTCACTTGGTCAAATAGGGCGGGAGGGCGAGCCTTCCATCGCTTTTCTCGTCAGCCCGCTTCCCGTGCGCCAACGCATTCCACGCCATGAACGCATAAAACCGTCTGAAATCATCAGTGAGATGGCGCCGGAAAAACCTCGCCATCCGGCGCCGCACGGAAGCATTGCGCCAAAAGCCTTGCAAAAAACAACAAACCCTGCTATACTACGATAGCTTCCGTAACGAAACGCCGCTTCTAAAGAAACGCCGCTTCCAGAAGCGCCGCCTCTGTAACGAGGCGCATCTTACACCCCCTCCAAAGGAGGCTTTTTATGTATATATCAGGTTCCTCCCCCCCCCCCCCCGTGCGCCGTTACGCATAGCGCGTTTTTCCTTTAATCTGCTCCTGCTTCTTTTTGTCCCGCCCACCGCCGGCTTTGCCAAAGACAACCTGGCCATACTGCCCTTTACCGGCGGGCAGGGGGATGAGGGCGAGACTATCGCCGAGCTTTTCTCCTTTGAACCGGCACTTACGGCGATGTTTGACCCCGTGCCGCGCACCAGCATTAACCGGGCGATACGGAGCGAGCAGCGTTTCCAGTACGAGTCGGGCATGACCGACCCGGATACCGCCGCCGCGCTGGGGAAGCAGCTTGGGGCGCGGTATGTCGTGTCGGGCAGCATTACCGCGCTGGGGCGGCAG
>JAIRLZ010000071.1 GCA_031259035.1 Treponema sp.
CGCAACATTTCACGGGGGGTCAGTCTCCGTATACCGTTTACCAGTAAATAGTTATATGAAGCCCCGGCCCTTAGAGCGCACGAATAGGGATAGCTTGAAATGGCGCTCCCTTTGTTTTCATGCCATATACCGGGATAATACTCGCTTTTGTGTTTTGCCTTCCTTTTTTTTACAATTGTTTTACTGGCAAAATGTTTCGCGTCAATAGCGTCATCGGCTTCTAAAATGTCTTCCAATTTTCCCGGTAATTTGGGATGGGGGAAGGAGAAATTGACAGACTTATTTAAAAAACCTGCAATAATAATGCGTTCGCGCTTTTGAGGGAGGCCAAAATCCAGCGCGTTCAATACTTCATTATAAACTTTATAATCCAAGTCTTCCAGTGTTTTTAGAATAGTCTTTAATGTTTCTCCATTGTTGTGCGTTTTTAGCTGTTTTACATTTTCGAGAACAAACATTTTAGGTCTCTTCTCTTCCAATATTCTGGCTATTTCAAAAAACAACGTCCCTCTCATATCATCAAAGCCCCGTTTTTTTCCAATAATGCTAAAGGGCTGACAGGGAAACCCCGCAAGCAAAACGTCATGGTCTGGAATTTCCGATGCCACTATTTGCGTTATATCGCCTTGAGGTTCTGTCTTATAATTTTCCTTGTAGGCGCGTTTTGCTTCAGCGTCTATTTCGCTGGCGAAAACGCATTGGCCGCCGAGTTCGTCCGCCGCGATGTGAAAGCCGCCGATGCCGGCGAACAAATCAATGTAGGTAAATTTTACACCCTCATTCATAACGCTAATTTCCTACCTGTCAACTCCGGTTTTGAAGTTAAAAACTCATGTTACGCAAAAGCGCCATTTGCCCCCATGTTAAAAGCAGACAGTAATTTCATCTCCGTTATGTTCAGCCAACTCACTTGTTTCGGCGTATAGTGGACTCCAGCTTTTGCGCCGTCTCAAAACGCTTCCTTGGCCATGAGTGTCTCATTCAACAAGAGTGGAATCCATGCGCGGGCCATTTGCCGCGCCGGACGGTTCTGCGGACAGTTCTTCTTCCGGTATGGTTACACCCGCAAGTTCGCCTAGTTTTACAAGCGTGTCCCGAATAGCGGCTTTTTCGCCAATATCCTGCATAAGAAAATTTTCTATGCTGTCATGCTTGGCGATGGCGTTGTCTATGAGGGCGTTTGTGCCTGCGTGGTAGGCGCCTACATTGATGAGCTTCTCATTCTCATCATAGATTGCCATAAGACGCCGGATGACGCCAACCGCTTGTTGAGTTGCGGGCCCCGACACATCCTTTTCCAAACGGGAAACGCTTCGGAGCACATCAATAGCCGGATAATGGTAATACTGGGCGAGTTTTCTGGAAAGCACGATATGACCGTCCAGTATGCCGCGCACCGTGTCCGCGACTGGCTCGTCCATATCATCGCCGTCAACCAAAATGGTGTAAAAACTCGTGATGCTGCCTGTTTCCGCCGCTCCAGATCGCTCAAGTAATTTCGGCATCTGGTCAAACATACTTGGCGGATAGCCGCGTGTGGCGGGCGGTTCGCCGGTTGCAAGCCCGATTTCCCGCATGGCGCGCGCAAAGCGGGTGATCGAATCAAAGAGGAGCATGACGTTTTTGCCTTTGTCCCGAAAGTATTCGGCGACCGCGGTCGCCGTATACGCGCCGCGCAGACGCAAAAGAGGAGGGGAGTTGGAGGGCGTCACTACAAGCGCGCTCCTTTTAAGCCCTTCTTCACCAAGGTCTTTTTCAATAAAGTCGTTCACCTCACGTCCGCGTTCCCCGATAAGGGCCACCACATTGACATCCGCGTTGGTGTTGCGGGCTATCATACCGAGCAATGTGGATTTCCCAACCCCCGATCCCGCGAATATGCCGATCCGTTGCCCGCGCCCAACCGCAAGCATACTGTCTATCGCCCGTACGCCGGTGGCGACGCGCTTCGTAATCCGCGCCCGTTTCAGCGGATCAGGCGGGCTTGCCATGACCGGGTAACGGACGCCGCTTTCAATGTCACCCTTGCCGTCGACGGCTTTTCCCTGGGCGTCCAACACCCGTCCAAGCAGCTTGTCCGAGACCGCGACGTCAAGGCTGGAACCTGAAGCGACCACACGATCGCCCACCCGTATGCCGCTCGTCTCAGAGTAGGCCATAAGCTGTACGGTACCGACGCGGAGTCCAACCACTTCAGCTTGCAGGTAGATTTCCTCGCCGGTTTCTATGCGGCAGATTTCCCCGATAATAGCCGAAGGGCCGACGCTTTCAATCAACAGCCCCTGTACCTTGGAAACATGGCCCACACATTTAATGGGGTCAATGTTTTCCGCTATTTTTAGATATTTGTCAATAATAGTTTCCATGCAAAGGAGCCTTACTCATCTCATTTCTGCGCGGTTGCCGGCGGCGGCTTTGGCGTGGTTTTTATCGGCGACATTTCCAAGATCTTGCTTTCCAATTCGGCAAGCTGGCTTGAAATACGGGCGTCAATTTCGCCGAAGTCGGTTTCGATGATGCAACCGCCCGCGTCAACAGAAGAATCTTCCTGCACCTGTATGGAAGCGGCGCCTTCGGCCAAGCGGATAAAGTCTTTGATATGCTCAGTGGTGAGCTTTACGTCAGCCATATTGACACGGATAATGACAGTCCCCCGGTGCTTCAGCTTGCGCAACGCCTGCACCACATTGGAGACAACCACGGTCTTTTGGGATTCTGAGATCACTTTTATCACCTTGCGGGCGATGAGCAACACTAAATCCACGATCTGCTGTTCGCTTTCCGCGAGAATTTCACCCCGTTTATCCTGAGCCCGTTTAAGTACTGTTTGCGTCCGCTGGATCAAGCGCTCGACTTCAGCTTTGCCAGAATTGTACCCTTCTTCCCTGCCGGCCTGAAAGCCCGTGTCGTTCGCCTCTTTTTTTTTATTCTCATACGCCACGCGAGATTCGCCTTCTATCTGTTTAGCTTTTTCTTTCGCTTCCGCAATAATGCGTTCGGCTTCGTCTTCCGCTTCCCGTTTTAAGACTTGAGCTTCTTCGGTTTTCCGTTTTACTTCTTGAAAAGCGGTTTCTTCCGCTTCTTTTATGATAGCGGCGGCGTCGCTTTTGGCGGAGATAATAAGAGCTTCTTTTTCAACTTCCCAATGCTCCTTAAACGACTCGGCTTCTCTTCTCAAATCTTCTACGGTTGGACCATCGTAGACTTCATTTTTCTCGTCTTCGTCCTCTTCCGCTTCTTTAGATACAGCAAGGTGCGCCAATTCAGGAAACGCATGAGGAGGTTCAAGCATGATCGTCTCTTGATTCGTAATGAGCTCATTCTGCCTAAAAACTGCTTTTGTCAAGTTCAACCTCTTGTCACATAAAATTAAGTGTATGCAATGGAGAAACCCTTCGCCACGCGCCGCAAGGCATTTCTTCGCATCTCATTTTTTCATAAGAGGCTTTCCCAACACGCGCGGAGCGGCGGTATTGGGAAAGCCTCTTGGATTTAGATAGAAAAACGGGCTTTTGCCATTTTTTCCAAAGTCTTTCCCAAAACCAACCCGAACTGCGGTCGCCGAACGCAGTTCGCGTTTTGGGAAAGACGCATAATTATGATCATTACATGACCAGTTCGTCTTCACCGGCGCGGGCAACCACGATTTCACCGGAATCTTCAAGCTTTCTAATGATGGACACGATCTTCTGCTGGGCTTCTTCAACGTCTTTCAGGCGTACAGGGCCCATGAATTCCATGTCTTCTTTGAGCATACCGGCGGCGCGCTTGCTCATATTCCTGAATATTTTGTCCTGAACCTCTTGGTCAACGGACTTGAGCGCCTTTGCCAGTTCCTGCCCGTCAACTTCACGCATAACCTTCTGAATCGCTTTATCGTCAAGCATGACAATATCTTCGAACACAAACATGCGCTTCTTGATTTCTTCGGCAAGCTCCGGATCTTCATCTTCAAGAGATTCGATTATCTGCTTCTCAGAGGCGCGATCAACAAGGTTGAGGATTTCAACGATGCTCGGAACGCCGCCCGCCGCGGTATAGTCTTCGCTCGACAGGGTGGAAAGCTTTTTCTCAAGCACCCGCTCAACTTCACGCAACACTTCCGGGCTGGTGCGATCCATGGTCGCGATACGCCGCGCTACGTCGCTTTGCACCTCGTGCGGCAGATTTTGCAGAATAACGGACGCTTTGTTCGGTTCAAGGTACGCAAGGATGAGGGCGATAGTCTGTGGATGTTCCTGTTGGATGAAGTTCAAAAGGTGAGCCGGATCGGTGCGTCGAATGAAGTCAAAGGGGCGCACTTGTAAACTTGACGTCAGCCTGTTGATGATGTCAACAGCTTTCTGGCTTCCCAAGGCTTTTTCGAGGAGTTCTCGCGCATAGTCAATGCCGCCGCTAGAAATGAACTGATTTGCCATCATTAATTCTTGAAATTCCTGCAAAATGACGTCTTTTTGTTCCGGGTCTATGGTTTCAAGACGGGCGATTTCAAACGTAAGCGTCTCAATTTCATCTTCTCTGAGGTATTTGAATATTTCTGCGGAAATTTCCGATCCTATGGTGACCAAGAAAATGGCGGCTTTCTGCCTTCCATTGAAGTTTTTATCGCTTTTTTTCTTCCCGGTGTAGTCGGATCCTGTATCCATTATTTTTGCCACGTATTCCTCCTCCTCATTTCTACGGCTATGCGTCGCAAAGTCCACCGAAGCTCAGCAATCGAAACGCAACGCGATCTCGCCGAATCCAGTTTATGAACGCTCGTTCGACGATTCACGTCACTCATCAAGCAACCACGTTCTGATAAGCGAAGCGACATCCTCAGGGTGTTGTCTTGCCGTATTCGCAATACTCTCTTGCAGTTCCAGGCGGCTGCGCTCTTCTACGGACATCACCACCTGCGCGTCTTCTTCTTCGGCTTGCATAAGAGCGTTTTCCCGCAGTTCCTGCTCACGGCGGGCGCGTTCTTCTTCCTCATTCCTGCGGCGCCGTTCTATCTCACGGGATATTATGCGGAAGACGAGGAATCCGGCAAAAAGCAAGATAAGTCCGATAACGGCGAGCAACAGAGCAAACCGAAACCGTTTTTCTTTCAGCAATTTGGCGTCTTCTTCCGCAAACTGACCGCTCCTGTCTATTGGTATGCTCTGCACAGTAACCGAGTCTCCGCGGCTTGCGTTGTACCCAATAGAATTTTGAATCAAGGCCGCCGCCGCCCGCAGATCATCGGCGGAAACCGGCGTATATTCACGTTCAAGCGAACCGTTTGTTACAATTTCTTTTCCCTGTTCGTCTTTCTTTATTGTCCATACCCCATCTATGTTGGCGGAAACGGTCACCCGATCAATGGTCGGCGTTCTCTCCTCCTGAATAACCCTTTTGTTGATTTCCTCATTGTCAACAAGGGTTTCCTGCGTCACTTCTCCGTACAGGTTTGACATATCGCGGAACGCGGGGGGCGTCTGTCCTTCCACGCCGGACGGACCTTCGGGATTAAAGCCGGAGCCTTTCCATGTAGTGCTGGATGTGCTCTTTGACCTCGTAACTGAAGGGGCCATTTCAGAATCATCGTAAGAAAGCCCCGGTGTTCTTGGCTTCAGCGTTACCGGAAAGAACTCTTCAGTATTGACGCTTTGCCGTGAGAGGTTCATCTCTATTTTGATATTCAAATCGCGCACTCTGTCCGATCCGAAGATGCTTTGCAAAGAGGAAAGAATCGCCGCGCGGTACTGGGCTTCCAGATTGCGGATCATTTTGTTGCCCTTCTCAATGAGGGCGAGCCTGTCCATGTCAGCCATGCCGGTAAAGTCGTTCAACACGATGCCGCGCTGATCCGTAATAACGATGTTTTCGTCTTTCAACCCTTCAACCGCGAATTTTAAGATCTTTTGTATGCCTTCGATCTTCTTCCGGTTTTCGGTGATGTCACTGCCGGGTTTGGGCGTGAGGACGACGCTTGCCGATACGGGATTTTGATCCGCCTCAAAAAGCTCCTTTGTGGGTATGACAAGCGTAACATTCGCATCGTCGACTTCCTCCAGCGCTTTGATATGATCCGTCACCATTTGATGGATGGCCCGCTGAAGGTTTACATTGCGTTCAAAGTCCGTAAGCGTCCACCGTTCGCGGTCAAAGATAGCCCACGGATCCGTACCCTGCGGGATGAGATCTTCACGGATAAGAATGACGCGCATACGCCGCGCCGTGGCTTCATCCGGCACCATAATGACGCCGCTTCCGGAAACGGACGTCTTGACGCCCTCGGCGTTGAGCCGTGTAACTATGCGATCCTGCGCGTCCACATCACGTATGGGCGCGTCAATCACCGGCGTCATTGTTGGACTTGCGGATACCGAAAACAAAAGAATAAGTCCTATAACAACAACCGCTACAATGGCGACCAAGACAAGCTTCTGCGCTAACGACCATGTAGCCCAGAGTTTTTTAATATTCTCAACTAACCTTTTTAACCATTCGCCCATGTACCCTCCCCGGCGGCTCCTTTTTTACACTTTCTACTACCGTAGGTTGATGAGATCTCTCCAACCTTGCACCAAACGGCTGAGAACCGTCCGCGTGATGTTTAAGGACATCGATGCCTTCGCTTGCGCGATTGTAATGTCATGGGTATCAACCGAATCAGGATCAACTATGGACTTCTGAATCAAAGCGTTGGAGTACCGCTCGTCCGCGCTCACCTGATCCAAAGCGCGGAGCATCATATCGTCAAATTGACCGGAGCGAAGCGCCGCTTCCGAACCGATTTTCTCTTCCAGCGAGATAATGCGCTGTCCGGATGGAAACGGATTCCCGCTTGCCGGCATTATATGCTTGGGATTGGTTATGGCAAGTTGGAGCGTGTCAACATGCGTAAGAACCGGCGGTGTAAGCGTCATGTATTATCTTCCTCCTATCTCAAGCGCTTTCTGAAACATTGATTTGGCGCCATCAATGATGGACGCGTTCGCCTCATATGCGCGTGAAGCCGCTATCAGGTCGACCATTTCCGTAACAATGTCAACATTCGGCATCTCAACGTATCCGGCTTGCGGACCTTCCTTTATGGCGTCGGGATGCGTCGGATCGTAGACCAGCCGGTTCTTTGTGGACATGTCCTTCTGCACCTCCACAACCCGTACGCCCGTACCCGCCCCATTATCCATGCCATCCGGCAGGAAGGGCGAGCGCCAATAGGGGCCTTCCGTCTTCGGCCTCATAATAACCCTGCTTCTGCGGAAGGTCCCGCCTTCCGCGGTGCGGGTTGTTGACGCATTCGCTATATTGTCGGCTATGACATCAGAACGGAGCCGTTCCGCGCTCATACCGGTCGCCGCTATGTTTATTGAACTGAATATTCCCATCACTTTCCTCCACACACTGTCTCATTCTCAGATGAGGTTACTATTGCGGATATCAACCGCGCAACACCATGTTCACCTGAGCGAATTCAAAAGAAGCCGCTCCCGCAAGCATCGTATAGAGCATCTCATTCTGCAAAGCGAGCGTCATTTCTTCTTCGGCGTCGACATTGTTCCCATTATTCTTGGACTGGCTCACATAATCCAGCGCGCGGCGGGGTCTTACATCACGGTAATCTTTTTCCATATGATTGGAAATATGCTTGGGATCGGTCAGGACAAGGTCCAAAACCGGCCGTTGCCGCTCGGAATCAAGGGCGCGTTTCAGTTCGCTCTCAAAATTTACCTCCGACCGCTTGAAGTTGGGAACCTCCGCGTTGGCTATGTTGTTTGCAATCACATTCCGCCTGATGATGCTCGCGTCCATGCCGCGGTGAACGATATCTAGAGTTTTTTCAAAATTAGTCATATAGTCCTCATAATTTTTATCGGCCTGTTTATTATTTATCGGTATAGTTATTGTAAGAATTTATCATATTATGAAAGTAAATGCAAGAGGGGCGGGGAAAACCCCTACGTTTCAAGTACAGCCACCCGCCCCGCCGCCGGATTTTGTACTTGACGTTTTACTTACCATTCGGTATATTACCGGTATGGAGCAGGACACGCGCGCGGTCATTTTGAATACGGCGCTGGAGTTGTTTTCAAAACAGGGGTTTGAAACGGTTGGCGTACAGGCGATAGCGGATAAGGCGGGGCTTGCCAAGCCGAGTTTGTACTATTATTTCAAAAGCAAGCGAGGGCTTTTGGAAGCCATTGTCATTGAACACGGCGCGGAATTGCGTGCGGTCGTCAAAAAAGCGGCGGAATACCGGCATGACCTAGTGATGAATTTAACGTCGCTGTTTAATGAGACAATGAATTTCGCGCGCCATGATACGGCTTTCTTCCGGCTCGCGCACAGCCTTTTTTCTTCCGCGCCGGAGACCGCGAGCCATGCGGCGGGCGGGCAGCTCCGCCGGGAGCTTGTTTCCATGCTGAGAGGTCTTTTTACCGAATCCTCAGCCGATCACGGGAACATGAAGGGGCGGGAATGGGTATACGCCGAAACGTTCTTCGGACTGCTGGACACATGGGCGATTCTTTTGATAAATGGGGAAGTCGAATTCGACAATCAACTGCGGCGCCGGATTATCCACAACTACATGCATGGCATATTTTCTTAATTTAAGAGGAGTTTTTTATGAACGAAATGAACCTCCCCGCCCCAAGGGGCGGGGTATCTTGTAAGCGTTGCATTATTTACGAGGTTCGTTCTGTAAGGAAATTATTTAACTGTGGGGTCTACTACCATTTTTGTTGGCGTTGC
>JAIRLZ010000072.1 GCA_031259035.1 Treponema sp.
CTTAGAGAGTATGCGCAATGGGAAAGCGATGGACGCGATACCGCCCATAATCCCGCGCCGCCCGGCGACCTGGAGGCCGTAGCGCCGCCGCCCATAGGCGGCCCGGAAAACCTCCCGGCGGCGGAAACCCAACAGGATGTCGCCACCGGCAACGCGCCTGAAGCGGTCAGCTTCTCAACACATCCAACCGCTCCATAATGGGCGTGTTTCTAATATCTTGACGTTGGAAATCTTCAAGAACTTCAATGGCTTGAGCTTTTTCGCCTACATTGAGCAGACAATCGGCCAATTCAAGGTAAAGCCGGTAATTTTTTGGATCTTGTTGAATGAGGCGCCGCAGCGATTCGGCTGCCATTGAGTACTTGCCCTTGGCTTTGTCCACAAGCGCAAGTCCGAGCACCGCATAGATATCGAATTCAATATTAAGGGCGCGTTCGTAATACTCAACCGCCAGATCATAATCGCCCAGAGCGCGGTATGCGTCGCCGGCGCGGGTCAGAATCACCTTGTTGCGAGGATCCTGTTTGAGAATGCGATTCCAATACTCAAGGGAACAGGCGGATTGGTTCAAGCCGCGGTAACAGTCCGCCAACCCAAACAAGGCGTAGAAATTGTAGGGATCCCGTTCAAGAGCCTGCTCAAAAAACGGAATCCCGCTTTCAAATGTTTTCAATTTCCGGTGGCAGTTTCCTATGGACGTAAGCACGCGGATATCCACCTTATTCGGCGCGCCGCCAGGCTGAAGCATTTTTTCCCAATAGAAAAGCGCTTCGCGGTATTCTTTGAAATCGTAGTGGAGATGACCGAGTCCGATAATGGCGTATGGGTTGTTCGCCTCCATATCAAGCACTTTCAGATATATCTCTTTTGAATGTCTAAAATCCTTCACCTTGCGATAGGCGTCGGCGACCCGCGTCAGCACGGTGATGTTTTTTCCGTCATGAAGAAGGTACTGCTCCCAAATCTCTATCGCCTTGTGGTACTGGTTCAACGCCTTGTAGCAATCCGCAAGCCCGAACAGCGCATAATTGTTTCCCGGATGATGGATAAGGCAGCGCTGATAAAAAACAACGGCGTCTCGAAAAACGCCCCGCTTGCGGATGGCGTCGCCCATGCCTACAAGCGCGTAATTGTTACACTCGTCAATGGCAAGAATTTTGTTGAAACACTCAACCGCTTCATGGATCTTATCTTCTTTTAGAAATTGATACCCTTTTTTTGATAAATCCGAAATTTCTGTAAGTTCATGGACTTCCTTATTCGCGTCAAACTGTATATCAAACAAATCATGCTCTGTATTCTTTAAAATACTATTAGAAACGTCATCTCTCATTTCTGATCCCCTTCATAAATTAAATTTTTTATCACTTCTGATAGTTGTACAACAATAGCTTCCGCTTTGTTATGATCAGGGGCAATCCAATACATTTTAAGCGCGTCCAGCATCTTTCCGTTCGCCTTGTAATAGTCTCCTACTCTGACAAGGCCGTCGGAATAACCGGTTGTTAAAAAAATTCTTTTCGCCCCTTCAATGTCGCCGGAATTGTAAAGTATATTCCCCTTCCGGTTTAGCGTTACTTTTTGCATGCTATTAAGCGCAACCTTGTCACCGGTCTTTATAAACGCCCATTGATTGTTTCCATTTTTATCGAATATTTTACTAAAATTCATGGATCTTAACAACCTCAATATAAAAACCTGACAAATTTTGACAGGTTTTTAATCAAATCTTCTTTATATTCGAGGAAGGACCGCCACTCTTTTGAGATGGTTCACACTTCCCATACTAACAAGAAAGAACAAAAAAATCAACAACTGAACGGCCATATTCTTTAGTTCTTTCCAACATCAAATTGTCTATGGCATAATGCAAAAAATCCTCCCGCGGACGATGAATGAGCAATCGCGCGCCGCATCTCATAAGCGCGGAATTCGCTATCGCTTTGACTAAAACCCATTTGTACTCATAAGGAAAGGGCGGATCGCAGAAAATAACATCAAAATTTCGCTTTGCCCGCCGCACGTACAACTCCGCCGGCATGAATCTGCACCGTATTGGCGTCGGCGAGAGGGCGGCGTTTTGCAACAATGTCTTCCGTTTAAGCGGATCATTTTCCACCGCCTCAATGAAAGAGGCGCCGCGTGAAGCGGCCTCCAGCGCAATGACGCCCGATCCGGAAAAAATGTCAAGGAAAGAACAGCCGCTCAAGTCTCCCAATGCCGCAAAAACAGACTCCCGCATACGATCCATAGCCGGTCTAATAACACCGCCGGGCGTCGCAACCTGACGTCCGCATAAACTTCCTCCGGTTATTCGCATAGCAGTCCGTGTAAGCCGACTTTCCCTACAACCCTTTGAGCAATTCGCTCATCTCATCCGAACTGACTATGGGTATCGTTTCAACTCCTTCTTTTTTTGATTTAGAATCATCCGCGATTTTACGGCGGATGGCGCTTTTATTCCGCAAAGCGGAAAGTTTATCCCTTAAAACGGGATACTGTCCGGCTGACTGGCGGACGGCGGACGGCGCGGAGGAAACGCTCAAGAACCGCACCAAAATCTGAGAAAATTGCCATTCCGCTTCGGAGAAGTTGTCCAGTTGCTCGTCTCTTTCCATAATATACGTATCTTCGCTCAGTATTTTTATTAAAACTTCAAGTGTTTTATCTATAAATTCCATATCGTCAATGCTCTTGTCAAGGAACAGATTCGCCGGTATGTCAAGCGCAAGAATATCCTGCAACAGCTGTATTCTAGAGTGGAGGATATACAATGTATCCTCAAAATTAATCGGCTTGTTCTCTACATTTTTTTTCATTCTTCAAAAATACCCGCTGAACCGCTTTAAAAGTTTCACCCCCGCCCGGAGAGCCACTGGTTGATAAGCCGCCGAGCCACCGATCCCTTGCCCGGCAGTTCCGGCAAACTGTCTCTCTTGAACCAACGCGCATCCGCTATTTCAACGCCATCTGGACGCAAAATCCCTCCCACACACCGCGCCGTCCATCCTGTCATAAGGGAGCAAGGGAACGGCCACGATTGTGATATCTTATAACAAATATCGTTTACTTTCAACCCCGTTTCTTCCCATATTTCCCTCTCAACCGTCTGTTCAAGGCTTTCTCCAGCTTCATTAAACCCGGCTGTCAAACTGTATACGCCCGCTTTGAATTGTACGTTGTGCGTCAACAGTATCTCGTCTTCATCATTGGCGACAAGTACTATGACGGCAGGCGCTATGCGCGGATATTCAACTCGTCCGCAATGGGGGCAGACGCGAGCCGTTTCAGTCCGCGAATCAACGTTCTTGTTCCCGCAGCCCCCGCAATAAACCGACTCTCTCCTCCACTGGGCTATATGGAACGCCCTCATCACTCGCTCCACGTCTCCGGCGCTTATGGACGACACCACCTGTCTCATGGGCGTACGGCGCCAACCTTCCGGCAACACGGCGTCTGAAGGCGCATCGCCAATTTTTATGCGTGGTTGATTAGGCGAAAGCGAAGGGATGTCAACAAATTGTACAGAAAAATTAACATTGGCAAGCGGAATTCCCAAGGAAAACAAAACTTCAGAAGCCTCTACAGGCGTAAGCATCATGGCATCTTGAAAAAGATATACCCTATCGCCCAATATTTTTCCTCAAACCGCAACAACCATGAGCCTTTCCCAAAACGCGAACTATGTTTGCGAACACAGTTTGCGAACTGTGTTCGGGTTAGTTTTGGGAAAGCCTCCCATGTATGATATATACGGCAACGTGTATCAATGTGATCTAGTAGCGGCAATTGGACTCGAACCAATGACCTAACGGATATGAGCCGTTTGCTCTACCGACTGAGCTATACCGCCATTACCGTGTTATACTAATGTTAAAGCGCGTTTTTGTCAAGAGGCCTTTACAGTTAATTTTTGAAGCGCGAAGGCGGAGGCGTTTTCCCGCTTTAACAATAACCAACAATGTGCTATACTGCGCCGTGCCGGTGGAAAACAGCCGGACACGTTTTGCATAATAGCGTTGTTCAGAAACCTCAGTTTCTGAACAACAACCATTAAAAAACGCGGTTTTGCAAGGCTAAAGCCGGCTTTAGCCTGAAAAACTGCGCGACTTGTTTAAATGAACCTCCCCGCCCCAAGGGGCGGGGTATCTTGTAAGCGTTGCATTATTTACGAGGTTCGTTCTGTAAGGAAATTATTTAACTGTGGGGTCTACTACCATTTTTGTTGGCGTTGC
>JAIRLZ010000076.1 GCA_031259035.1 Treponema sp.
AAACAAGTTGCGCTATGCGGTCGCCGTTGTTGATGACGACCGGCTCCTGCCCAAGGTTGACGAGAATGACGCGCACCTCGCCGCGGTAGTCAGAATCTATGGTGCCGGGAGCGTTCAACACAGTTACGCCCTGTTTATATGCCAAACCGGAACGCGGACGCACCTGCGCCTCGCAGCTTTCCGGCATTTCCAGCGCAAAACCCGTCGGAATCCGCGTCCGCTCCAACGGCTGTAAGACAACCGGCTCCGCCAGAAACGCCCTGATATCCATGCCCGCCGCCCCCGCCGTCTCGTACCGCGGCGACGCAACATCAGAAGAGACTTTACATACTTTGACAACAACCGATGACGCCATAGCGAACTGTGAGAGGAAGGATGCGTTTCAACTGCCGGAAACCGCGCCGCATGGCGTCACGGTCTGCGTTCAAACGCGCCGCTTTCCCTCTAAAACCTTCTTAAATTCCTATCCCCTCTCGGCCTGTCTCCGCCGTAAGGCGGCCTTCCGCCGGAAGCGGACGGCTTCCTCTCGCCGTCAGGATCGATGGCGTCGATATAGGAAAGGTTGATGCGCCCCATCTTGTCAATTTCCACCACCTTCACTGGAATCTCCTGATTTTCATGGAGTACATCCGTCACAGACGTTACATGCTCGCGGGAAAGTTTGGAAATATGCACCAGTCCGTCCTTGCCGGGCAGAATTTCAACAAAAGCCCCATATTCCGTAATGCGCCGGACAACGCCATTGTAGAGGCTTCCCACTTCCGGATCAGACACAATGCCGGTAACCGCGAGCTTGGCTTCATCGGCGTCTTTCGGATTTTTTCCATATATGGTAACCGTCCCGTCATTTTCCGTGTTGATGGTGACATGGTGCTGCTCACAGAGCGCCTTGATGTTTTTGCCCCCGGGACCAATGAGCGCGCCGATCTTGTCGACATCGATCTTCATGGTGACTATCTTGGGCGCAAATTCGCTTATATCAGGCGCGGGCTTGCTGATGGTCTGGTTCATTATGGAAAGAATGTGGAGTCTGCCCCGTTTCGCCTGCTCAAGGGCTTTTCGCATGATCTCAATGTTAAGGCCTGCTATCTTGATGTCCATCTGGAAGCCGGTTATGCCGTCTTCGGTGCCGGCGACCTTAAAATCCATATCGCCGAGATGGTCTTCCTCACCCAAAATGTCGGACAGCACCGCGTACCGATCCCCGTCGGTGATGAGTCCCATTGCGATGCCCGCAACCGGCTTTTTCATAGGCGCCCCCGCGTTGAGCAGGGACAATGTTCCGCCGCATACGGTCGCCATTGACGAGGAACCGTTGGATTCCATTATCTCCGACACCAGCCGAATGGTGTAGGGGAAATCTTCTTTGCTGGGGATCATGGCTTCCAGGGAGCGGCGGGCGAGATTGCCGTGTCCAATTTCACGGCGTCCGGTACCGAGGCGTCCGACTTCGCCAACCGAATAAGGCGGGAAGTTGTAGTGCAGAATGAAATGCTCGCGTTTGTCGCCGTCAATGTCATCGTACACCTGCTCGTCCATAACGGTGCCAAGCGTAGCGACCACAAGGGACTGGGTTTCGCCGCGGGTGAATAGCGCGGAACCGTGGGTTCGCGGCAGAACATTGATTTCGCACTCAATGTTCCTGATGTCTTCGAGTCCACGCCCGTCCACACGCCTGCCGTGATCCAGAATTGACGAACGGAGTATTTCATATTGCAAATCCTCAAACAATGCGTCAAACAATTTCGCCTGCGTTTCGTCGGCAAGCTGCTCCGCGTATTGAGTGTTAATGTCGGACTTCACCTGATGGATCGCCGCGCGCCGCGTCTGTTTGCTGTCCTTAAAGCACGCTTCCTGTAATTTTGAGAATGCGGCGGAGCGGATGGCGCCAGCGTTTTGAAGCGTATCGTCACTTTCGGTGAGCGGGATCTTCTCTTTTCCAGCGAGAGAGCGCAACTTCTCTTGCAATTCGCAACATTCGCTGATGACCTCGCGCGCCTTCTCAAGCGCCTCTATCATCACCTCCTCGCTCACCTCTTTCGCGCCGCCTTCCACCATGGTGATGCCGTCTTTGGACCCGGCGACTACGATCTCAAGCGTCGACCGCTCAATGTCGCTGTACGTAGGATTCACGATAAGCTCGCCGTCCACCTGACACACCCGCACGCCCGCAATAGGTCCATTAAACGGTATGTCGGAAATGTGAACAGCCGCCGAAGATGCGATGATGGCAAGCATATCCGGGGGATTCACCTGATCCGTTGAGAGCGTCGTCGGCACAATTTGGATTTCCCGTCCGAAACTTTTCTCAAAAAGAGGGCGCATGGGGCGATCAATAAGGCGGGACACGAGGATTTCCTTGTCTTTTGGGCGTCCTTCTCTCTTGATAAACCCACCCGGAATTTTTCCCGCCGCATAGTATTTTTCATTGTAATCAACGGTTACCGGTACATAATCAAGTCCGGAAACCGCGTCTTCCGAACAACACACCGTAGCAATAACCACCGAACCTTCGTATTGAGCAAAAACAGCGCCGTTGGCCTGTTTTGCGATTCTGCCAGTCTCCAACGTCAATTCTTTACCGGCAATGTGCATAGATATTTTTTGCATGTATTTACTTTCTAAGACCCAAATCCTTTAGAATTGAGCGGTACTTTTCAAGATCCGTGCGCTGAACATATTTGAGCAGCCGGCGGCGTTTGCTAACCAGAATCGACATCGCCCTTTGACTGGACTTGTCTTTCTTGAATTGTTTGCGGTGTTCCGTGAGATGATTAATGCGCCCGGTTAGGATCGCAATCTGGACTTCCGAATCACCGGTATCTTTTTCATTTTTACCGTACTTCGTAATGATGGAAGTCACTTCTTCTTTGTTTAATGCCATAAAAAACTCCTCTCTATTTCCTTATTATAATACTGAAATTTTCAAAATAGTCAAGTGTCCGCGGCGCCACAAAAAATACCATGTTCCACAGGTTATTTTCGTACAGGCGCTTATAGGAGGGTGTCCCTTCTATAAGGAGGGCGTCCCAATGGGGTTACACATGAAAATAAGACAGGCGGTGAGGAGGGAATTGTAAAAAAACCGGTGTCAAAAGGCGGCGAAAAAAGCGAAGGCGGCTCCGTTTGATGAGTCGGCCCGGCTGGACGTCCACTGCCGGAAGTCCGCGGTCCGGGGGTCGCGCTCAAATCTGGCCGGGAAATTACAGCCCATGAGGACGGGAGGCCTGTGAAACTCAAGCCTGAAAAGAAGCCGCCCGCGAACCGCAAAGGCTTCCATACCGGCGAGGGCTTTTTTTTGCGCACATGCGGCCGGAGACGAAGTTTCCGCTTGCTAAACGAGAGTTTCGGCGGATTGCCGCAGTCCTCGACCGCCGGCCTGTTCAGACCCACACGGCATGTTGCCGCTAGGAGTTTGTTGCGCTTCGCGCCCCAAATCGGAGAAAACGCACATTTTTGTGCGTTTTCTTTCGCTCAAACTCCCAAAGCAACCCATAAATCGTGGTTTTCATGGCTTTTTTCAACGAAAAAACCATAAAAACCCACAAGTGCAACAGGCTGCTAGCAGCTACCAGTTTCCACGCCGTTCATTGTTATGGAAATCCCGAAAATCATGGAAACGCTCAAATTGTCCGAACGGTTGGAAGCCTCTAGAGCGTCGCGGCATGTTTCTGTGAGGGCTAGTATATCCCGGCAAAGGAGGGCGCGGCGGCGCCTGACTAAAACGGGCTTCGTTATCCAGATCATACTCTTTTCCATTAAATATGAGTTTCACAACATGAAACGCATATTCGACAGCCGTGTTTTGATCATTGTGGGGAATGGCAAACGCATACCCTTCAAGCGCCACATTCTCTCCTTCTTTAAGACCGTCGACAAATCCGATGAGCCGATCAATGCCGCTGAGGTAATAGGTCGCATCGCCGCTTTGCAGAGCGATCCTTCCTTTTACAAAGGCTAGGTTTCCACTCACCGCACTTTTCTCCACCTGCGGATCGCGGGTATGCCATACTTTCCGCCTCGCCTGCGCCGTGTTGGGATCGTCCGCCAACTGACCAAACGTCACGCCGGCGGCGGCTAGCAGGATGCCCGCGCTCATTATAATTGTTTTCGCTTTCATATCCATCTCCTGTGAATTATGTTAAGATATTTATAATATGCAATTAGTATGCCAAGTCAAAAAGCCGTAAATTCAGGCGCATTCGGGATGTACGGTATGCCAAGTGGGTAAAATTGTTACAAGGGTGGTTTCTTTTTATCCTCTATGAAAAAACGGCGGCGAGTCGTCTTGAATAAGAAGGCGTTTTCTGAAAAAATGCTTCTCACATATGAGGCGGAATTTCAGCATTTCAAGTTTTATTATTCTCGCGCTGTGCATTCTCTTTTTTATCCTGCTTATACGCGCCGTCAACGCTCCTGAACCGGCGGCGGCAATGTCCGCATTTTTCATAGGCCCCTGGAACGGCGTCTGGTTCAGCGGGAACACCCTTGACGCTGTGACTCTGCTCCTTACCGCCGCGCTTGGCGCTGTCGCGGCGTTTCAGGGAGGATGCTTCAATCTTGGAGGCGAAGGACAGATTTACATAGGCGGACTTGCGGCGGCGCTTGCGCTGCTGAATCTGCCTTCTGTTGCGGGCATGAGCCTTTGGGCTGCGGCGTTCATCGCAATCACAGCCGGCGGCATCATGGGTTTTATATCGGGGTTTCTCAAAAAAGCCGCCGGCGCAAACGAAATCATCACCAGTTTTCTGTTGTCCGGCGCGCTTGCCCCGGTCGCGGACTATCTTCTTGCCGGGCCCCTCCGCGATCCTTCGGGAAACCTCCTTGCGACAAAAGCCCTTCCCCGGCTTCTCCGCATTCTGCCGCCTTCGAACCTCTCGGTTTCGTTTGTCATATCGCTGCTATTGGTCGCCACCGGACATTTTTTCATCAACACCACGGTCCTGGGATACAGGCTCAAAATCGCGGGTTCAAATCCGGCTTTCGCCCATTACGCCGGCATAGAAGCGAGCCATTATTGGATGCCTTCAATGGCTCTGTCCGGCGCGCTTTCCGGACTTGCGGGCTTCTTCGCCGTAGCCGGCACATACGGGCGCTGCCACATGGGTTTTTCCGGCGGACTCGGCTGGAACGCCATAGCGGTCGCGCTCGTCGCCCGCAACCGCCCGCTCCTCCTGATTCCGGCTGCGCTTGTATATGCGGCTCTGGAGCAAGGGTCGCAATCCGCCATGCTTGCAATAGGACTCCGGTTTGAAACCTCGGCGTTTATTCAAGCCGCGGCGCTGCTGTTCGCCGCAATTCAGGGCAGGTGAAGCCCGCGCCATAAGCCCCGCCGTCCCTCGCCACATCCCCGGCGGCAGGATTTCACACGGGGATTTCATGCTGAAACCATACACAGACTGTTCGTTCAGTTTCCTTAGATTATTCGCAGCTCGGCGGCGTCCGCGCCGCCGCTTCGTAAAGGACTGGTAACAATAGATAGACAAAAACGTTTTTTTTGTATATTATGGAAACTTCTGGAAACTTCGGACTAGTTTCCAGAGGCGACTCGGAGAAAATCGCTCGTCCGTTGTAATGCAAGCAATTGCGACAAAGCGATTTTCTCATAGAGCAAGAAAAATACAAATTATTTTATCAAGGAGCGGTGGTATGAAAAGGGTTTTGTTCGCTTGTTCAATTGTCATGTTGACATTTGTTGGATCATTTGTCAATGCCCAAGAAGGCTTTAGAGGTCCCGGACCGGATGTTGTAACGGTTGATGCGGCAAAAGGCTTGAGGGATGGTTATCCGGTAATTTTAAAAGGAAAAATCGAACGATTTTTGGGGGATGAAAAATATTTATTCACCGATGAAACGGGAAGTATTATTGTTGAAATAGATGATATACTTTGGCGTGGACTTTCTGTGGATCAGAATGACATGGTTGAAATAACCGGAGAAATTGACAAGGGATTTAGGAGAACTGAAATAGAAGCAAGCGGTATAAAAAAAATGGGAACCTCTGGAAACTCCGGTTGAGTTTCCAGAGGTTCCTCGGAGAAAATTGCCAATTCTTTATTTGTAATGAATTACGCAAACACAATGTTCTCCACAGGGTAAGAAAACCTCTAAAAACTTCAGTTTTTAGAGGTTCCCAAATGTAAAAACAAAAGAATATCGAGTTTTTCCCAAAACGCGAACTGCGTTCAGCGAACACGAGTTCGGGTTAGTTTTGAGAAAAGCTTTCGAAAAAGCGGTCTAAAGCCCGCTTTTTCCCTCTAAATCTAAGGCAGCTTTCCCAAAACTGACGCCTTGGGCGTGTTTTGGGAAAGCCTCTATCGAGCTTCATTTCAATGAACCAGCCCGCCGCCATTTCCGGAGCGCCGTCTCCATCGGCAATCTTGTAATTCCGCCTGTTTTTCACTACAATGAGCGCGTGATTAAAATATATGCGCTTGTGGGGGAAAGCGGCACCGGCAAAAGCTTTCAGGCAAAACTCGTCGCCCAGAAATATCACATCGACCTCGTTATTGACGACGGTCTCCTCATCAAAGACAATCACATTTTGGGCGGACGTTCCGCAAAACAGGAAAACAGCTTTCTTGCGGCGGTGAAGGTCGCGCTTTTTGATGACAAGGCCCATCGTGATGATGTCGCCAAAAAACTGCTGATAGAGAAATCACGGAAAATCCTCATTATTGGCACTTCTGAAAAAATGGTGAACAAGATAGCGATGCGACTCCAACTCCCGCCTGTCAAAAAGTTCATCAGGATAGAAGACGTGTCTTCACAGGCGGACATTGAGAAAGCGATCAGGATACGGCGCATTGAGGGAAAACACATTATTCCGGCGCCGGGAGTGGAAGTCAAACGGAATTATCCGAATATTTTCTACGAAACCGTAAGCATCTTTAAGCAAAAAAAGATACCCGACTCCATAGGCGCCATTCCAAAAATGCACGAAAAGTCACTGGTAAAACCTTCTTATTCAAAACCAAGCAAGATTCCCATTTCGGATGAAGCTTTGGGTGAAATGGTTGTCAACTGCGTCGATGAATACAATCCGAATATTCGGATAAAAAAAATCACGGTGAAAGAGGGTAAAGAAGGCTATCATCTCATCATCACTATTGACGTGCCTTATGAAATACAGTTGAGCAGCAATATGTACGCGATGCAGCAGTATACAATAGACAATATCGAGCGGTTTACCGGCATTCTCATTGAGGAAGTGAATATTATCATTGACAAGATCATTAATAACGCCCAATGAACCTCCCCGCCCCAAGGGGCGGGGTATCTTGTAAGCGTTGCATTATTTACGAGGTTCGTTCTGTAAGGAAATTATTTAACTGTGGGGTCTACTACCATTTTTGTTGGCGTTGC
>JAIRLZ010000146.1 GCA_031259035.1 Treponema sp.
AAACAAAATGCACAGCATTTTGTTTTAATTGCTTACGCAATTAGGAAATAACATGACCAAACGGTCATGTTATTTCTGAACAGTTCCTTAGGTAAAATCAACCGCGCCTCACATTAGCTTTTACGCAGTCTCCGCATCATGGCGGCAAGCCGCATCTTTAGACTCGCAGGCGCTATGCGGGCCAGGTTGTTCATAAACCCCGGTATCATCACGGCTTTGTTCCGCGTCAGGTTGCGGCAGGCAAATTCGGCCACCGTCTCGGGGTCGGCGCACATTGGCGGCGCTTTCATCCCTTCCCTGTCGAAAAATCCGGTTTTGGTGGTGTTGGGGCATAGGGCGCAGACCTGTACGCCGCGGCCTTTCGCCTCGTAACGGATTGCGCGGGTGTAGCTGAGTACAAAGGCTTTGCTGGCAAAATAGGTGGAGCTATAGGGACCCGGCTGAAAGGCGGCTGCCGAAGCTACGTTCAATATCTTGCCGCCGCCCTTCTGGTACATCCCGGGCAGAAACAGCTTGCAAAGCTGAACCAGAGCTATCATATTCAGGCGCATCAAAACTTCATCGGCTTCATAGTCGATTTCTTCGGTGGCGTCAACCAAGCCGATTCCCGCGTTATTCACCAGAATATCCACCTCTAAACCTGCCCGGACGATTTGTTCATACAGGTTTTTTGCGCCGCCCGGCTGGCTCAAATCCTGGACGAAAGCCTCTACAGCATGTCCGAATTCTTTTTCCAGCCGCGCCTTGGCGGCGGACAGCCGGTCCGCGTTGGATCCGTTGATAATGATGTGACACCCTCTTTTGCTGAACGACCGGGCCAACTCAAACCCAATGCCGCCGCTTCCTCCGGTGATTAACACTCGCGCCATTCCGTCGCTTCCTTATTTTCGTATGTCCCGGGAAGACTTGCGTCAGCAAGTCTTCCCCGGGGCCGCACATCAGAATATAAAGTCCAGACCGATGCCGATAGTATGGCTGTGGAAATCCAGCTTGTCGTAGTCGATGCCCTTGTAGTCTTTGTAATCTGTCTGTGAATACTTGTAGTAAGCCTGCGCGCGCCACGCGCCAAAGGCGGCAAGAGTAATATCAAACGGCACTTTGACGGCAATATGCGGCGTTTCCAGGACATCTTGGCACAATCCAATCTCAATCTCAGGCGATACCCTGATCGTTGATGTCAGTTGATACGAGACGCTCGGCGTAAAGCGAAAATACGGGGAATTCGCATATTTGTCGGTGTCAAACACGTCTCCACCGTAGAATTCCTGGTACATCACGATGCCCACGTAGAGCTTGGGCAGAATCTGGTAGCCGATTGTCTCATCGACGACGCCGTACCCGAATTCGTTAAAGGCGGGAATGTTGTTGAACTGAGCCTGTACCTTAAAGGTGAGGTTTTTAACTGCCTTCAGGTTAAAACCCGCGAAACCGTACATGCCGTCGGCGAACATCTTGGGTACTGTCGAGGTAGCATAAGTTTCCATGTCAACCGACGCGTCCACCAGTTTATCAGAGTGTTTGTAATGTGGTGCCAGAGGATGGTATTGGGCATAGGCGTTTGTTGAATTGGGGTCCATATACGAGCCGTCGCCGTAGTATTCGTACAGGTAGGTCTTCGACTCGTATTTATTCATCGGGTCAACGGCGCTGTCGAGCCGTACTCCCAACTGGGCGTTAAAGGGCGCCGAGGTATACGAAGCGCCCAGCCCCCATTCCTTGAGAAATTCTTCCACGCTGGCGTTCGCTATCACAGGGGTGGAATCCAGACCCATCAGTTTCATAACATACCGGGTGTTGGAATTGACAAAAAAGAGCTGCCCGCCGATATCAAGCCCCTGAACTGGCATAAACTCGATACGCGCCGAGAGGTACCCTTCGCGGGAAAAGTAAAGGCCGCCGTTGGTAGCGCCTTCGGTTTTCCACACCCGCTCGCGGGTCATGTAATTTTCATCGTATAACTTGCCCACGCTGACCTTCAAAAAGTCGTCAAGGAAGGCGCCGTAAACGAAGAAGTACGCGGGCGTTATATTAAACCCGCCGCCTGAATTGTATCCATAGCCCTTGGGGTTCAATGTGTTGTTCTCGGGATTGTAATTGCCGTCATAATAGTTGTTGTTCGGGCCGAAGAGTTGGGCGCGCAGCATGATGAATTCGCCGAAATTGCCGTTCTTCAGGTGAAAAGACAACTCGGCGCGGTTCTCCTCCATCTGGGGGTTTATCCCGGATAAGGCTGAAAAATCCTCACCGTACTGGTGGGTCCAGCTGGCAGATGCGCCGACGATAACACGCCCGTCAATGCTTAACTCGCCCATAGGCGTACTGACGCTCGGCTTCGCGTGGGGGGGGGGGGGGCTTGCGGCGGGGGCGGCGGGCGCGGCGGCGGCTATCGCGGCTTGAATCTCCGCCGGCGACTTGCCGGCGGCATAAGCGGCCTTCGCGGCCTCAAGTTGTTCCGGCGTCATGTCAGAGGGAACCTGCGCGGTAAGAGACGCGGCGGCAAAAGCCAGACACAAGATTGCAACTGCTATTCTTTTCATAATTTCCTCCAAAAATTTGATGTTTTCCCTCTATAAATGAGGGTTTTTATATACATTATTATGGAGGCGGTTTTGAAAAGGGGGTTAGGACGATTTTGATTGAAATTCATACAGTTTTTGGTTATGAGTGATTTTTTGAAAAAAAGGCGTTGCGGACGCTTGGCTTTATATCCAATCAGGCCGCTCCTTTTTAATAGAGTTGTTCAAAAACCTCAGTTTCTGGAGCTTGTTCCAAAACGCGCCTTATGGCGTCAGTTTTGGAACAGGCTCAATCCTCTCCTATTTGCGAGTCCGGCTTAGACTTCAGGGCGGGGAAGTTCATTGAAATTCATAGAATTTTTAGGTATGATGTATTTTTAGGAAAAAAGAGGATTATTGTATGGCAAGCGAGAATGTTGAAACGGGAAAAACCCTTCACCTGCTGGGCGAAGCGGTACAGGCATGGGGCGTGAAGATACGGTTCTACGGAACGGAATTGCGCGGACTTGAAGACTTTGACGGCGGGATACGTTCGAGACTCTTCCAAAAAAGCGGCCCCCAGACCTTGCGCGGGAAATGCGGAAAATAACCCTCGGCGTGGTCGCCATGCTGGAAGACGCCTTGGAGTGCCACTATTGTCTTTTCAGATTGCCGGAAGGAGAGCGTTACTGCATTATCGGGCCTTGGGTTGTCGGACATTTCGGCGACGAAGATATAAACGCCATACTCTTTCGGTGCGCCGTACCGGCGCATCTGCGGGCCGAGATTGTCCACTATTACGAATGGCTTCCCTTAGTATATGCGGCTGGCAGTTGGGAAAAAATGGCAATCCTTTTCATACAGGACCTGTACGGAACGGATACGGCGATCAGGATGCATACTCTGTTTCTCGGTCTCGGCGCTTCAGAGGAACCCTACAGTCCCAAACCGGAAGCGGTTCTGTCTATGAAAATTCTTGAGGAACGCTATAAAAACGAAAACGCCATATTAGAGGCTATTACCGAAGGGAACACAAAAAAAGCCCTTCAAGCGCTCTCAGGCTTCAGGATTTCCTTTATAGAAAACCGGATACCCTCCGATCCATTGAGAAACATAAAAAACTACCTGGTAATACTCAACACGCTTGTACGGAAAGCTGCGGAGCAGGGTTATGTCCATCCCATTCACATTGATGTGGTGTCATCCGAATTTTCAAAGGAGATCGAAGCCGCATCCACCGCCATTGAACTGAATCCGCTCGCCCCAAAAATGGTGCGCGGTTATTGCAGATTGGTCAGGGAATACTCCATGCGGAACTATACGCCGGTTATTCGGGATGTCGTCAACGTTATAGAATACCACGTGCAGGAACCTCTGTCCCTTCATTACCTCGCCACACGCTTCAACATTAATCCCAGCTATCTTTCAGCCCTGTTTAAGCGTGAAACCGGTGAAACCATCACCAGTTTTATCAACAATCGGCGTATACGGCTCGCCGGCATATTGCTACAGGACACCGCTTTGCACATTCAGGATGCCGCCGAGCAGTGCGGCTTCCTTGACATCAACTATTTCAACCGCCTTTTCAAACGTCATTACGGCAAAACTCCACGTAATTTTCGCCGGGATCTGTGCAAGACTGGGAGATGAAGGCTTGGATGACTTAGCCGGCGTCACTGTCTGCAATGAGCGTGTCGCCCTGAGCGACTTCTTCGGCAATGGTTGACAGCCCAAAGACCGCCGGAATTTCAAACGCCTTCGCCAAAATAGCGGTGGGGCTTGTCTGGGAACCCGCGCCCATTCCCCGTCAATCTGACCGCTCTCAATACGAACCGCAACAGAGGCTCTCTTGTGAAGGAGCGGGAAACGGAAGCGCCGCGCTTGGAGCGCCGTTCCATGCGCTTACTCCGCCTTTTTCTTCCTCATTCCCCACGCTTTCAACCGCGCTTCAGCCCGCGCAAGGCTGATTTTCGCCCTGTCAACTTCAAATGTAAATCCGCCGCCGTTGTGTATGGCGTCTTCAGCGAGTTTCTTCTCTTCAACGGCGCGGGCGTAGTCTATCTCTTCGGGCAATTCAGCCGCGTCAACGAGCAAAACCGACTTATGGCCCTTTACTTCAAGGATTCCCTCGGTGGCAAAGGCGATTTGCCACACGCCTTTTTTGTCTTTTATTTTGACAACGCCCGCCTGCGTGGGAGCGGTGAAAAACGTATGCCCCGCATACACTCCGATTTCACCGTCAACGAGCCGCGCGACAATACATTCCACCACATCTGAGTAAAACTTGCGGTAGGGGGTGTGAATTTCAAACGGAAATAACGCCGCCATTATTGCGCCTTGCTTATGACGTCTTCTATGGCGCCCGCCATGAAGAACGCCTGCTCCGGCAGCGCGTCGCACTCGCCGTCAAGGATCATTTTGAAGCCGCGGACAGTTTCCTTGAGCGGCACATAGCGTCCCTGAATGCCGGTGAACTTCTCGCCCACAAAGAAGGGCTGGCTGAAGAACCGCTGCACCTTGCGGGCGCGGGAGACGATGAGTTTGTCCTCCGCGGAAAGCTCGTCCATGCCCAGAATGGCGATGATGTCCTGCAATTCCTTGTACCGCTGGAGAATCTGCTGAACGCGCCGCGCCGTGTTATAATGCTCATCGCCAACGGTCAACGGCTCCAGTATGCGGGATGTCGAGGCGAGCGGATCGACCGCCGGATAGATGCCCAGTTCGACGATGTTCCGCGAAAGTACGGTGGTGGCGTCAAGATGGGCGAAGGTGGTCGCGGGCGCCGGATCCGTGAGGTCATCGGCGGGTACGTACACCGCCTGGACGCTGGTGATGGAGCCGCGGGAGGTGCTGGCGATGCGCTCCTGCAACGCGCCCATCTCGTTGGCAAGGGTTGGTTGATAGCCCACCGCGCTCGGTATGCGCCCCAACAAGGCGGAAACCTCGGCGCCCGCCTGAATGAAGCGGAAAATATTGTCAATGAAGAGCAGCACGTCCTGCCCGCCCTGATCACGGAAATGCTCCGCCATCGTGAGACCCGCAAGCGCCACGCGCATACGCGCGCCGGGCGGCTCATTCATCTGACCGAACACAAGGGCGGTTTTAGCGGCCACGCCCGACTCGTTCATATCTTTCCAGAGGTCCGCGCCCTCACGGGAACGCTCGCCCACGCCGGAAAACACCGAATACCCGGAGTGTTCGGTGGCTATGTTCCGTATCAGTTCCATGATGACAACGGTCTTGCCGACGCCTGCGCCGCCGAACAGCCCGATCTTGCCGCCTTTCGCATAGGGCGCAATCAAGTCGATCACCTTGATGCCGGTTTCAAGAATCTCGGTCGCCGGCTTCTGCTCCTCAAAACAGGGCGCGGCGCGGTGTATCGAAGCGTACTCTTTGGCGGCGAAATCCCCTTTGTCATCAATAGGATCGCCGGTTACGTTGAACATCCGTCCAAGCGCATCTTCTCCGACCGGTACGCATATAGGACCCCCTGAGTCTACAACTTCAAGCCCGCGGGCAAGCCCTTCGGTCGCGGACATTGCCACACAACGCACGCGGTTGTCGCCGATGTGCTGCAACACTTCCAGCGTCATCTTCCGCCCCGCGACCGCGACTTCCAAGGCGTTCAGAATCGCCGGAACTTCTCCTTGTTCAAAACGCGCGTCAACCACCGGTCCCATAACCTGTGTGATGTGTCCTCTATGTGCCATAGTGTTTCCTTTTCCTTATCACGTTAAAGCGTTAGATCCGCCGGTAATTTCCGCCATTTCCTGTGTGACGGCGGCCTGCCGCGCTCTGTTGTAAAATATTTGCAGTTTGGCAAGCATGTTTTCCGCGTTTTTGGACGCCTCGTCCATGGCCGCCATACGCGCGTTCTGCTCGCCGGCATAGGATTCAACGAGCGCCCCGTACACGATTCCCTTCAAATAAACAGGAATCAACGCTTCAAACACGGCCTCTTCCGAAGGAATAAATTCAAATTGAAGCTCCACCCGTTTTTCCCCGCCGGTTTTCATAATTTCTTCCTGCATTTTTTCAGCGGAAAGGGGAAGCGCCTGCAAGATTTCAGGTTGCAGTTTCACCGCGCTGTACATGTAGGTATACACCACGTGAACGCTGTCAAACACGCCCCACAAATACTGCGAAATGAGATAATCCGCGATCACTTTTGCATCGTCAAGGGAGGGAAGCCGGGATTTAAACGAAAAGCTCTCCAAAACCGGATATTTTGAATTGCTGAAAAACCGCTGGGCGATGGTTCCAATGGTGATGAGAACCGGGTTCTCCAAGCTGCCGCACAGCGCGTTCACTTGTTTGAATATATTGGCGTTAAACCCGCCGGCAAGCCCTTTGTCGCTTGATATAACCATTACGGCCGCGCGGGACGACGGATTTTTCTTTCTGCCGAAGAATTCATTGGCGGAGACGTCCACGCAGGAAACAATATCGTACATGGACTTCCGAATTCGGGTGAAATACGGCTTGGTGTCCTCAAGCATACGTCTTCCCTTCCTCAGCTTTGAAGTT
>JAIRLZ010000174.1 GCA_031259035.1 Treponema sp.
TTTGCCGGCGGCCATCATATGAATCTTCGTATTCAATCCGCCGCGGCTCTTCCCCGGCGCCTGTCTTCCTTTTTTTTAACGCTCCGGTCGCGTCAGGATGCGCTTTCACCGATGTGGAATCCAAGGAAGCCGCGGTCATCCGCCTGTTTGCCATCTGTTCTTCCTGGAGGGCCTGGAAAATCCGTTCCAACACGCCGTTTTGAGCCCGCCGGTTGATTCTGACGCGGATGGCATGACAGGGGCCGAAAGTCTCTGGGAGCGCCCGCCATTTACAGCCGTTTTCGCGGATATAGAAGAGCGCGTCAAGGAAGCGGCTGTCATCAATTTTCACACGCCCCCGTTGTTTAGGAAAAAGGTTGATAATTTTTTCCCGCTGTCCCTCGGTTAATTTCATAACTTGAGTATATCATATTTTCTTAGTGTGAACAGGCCATAGTGAGTTTGAATATGTTCTCCATGATCCACGATCCAACATATTCCACCGTCATTGGCGATAAAAAGGCGCTAGTCCACGGGGCGCCTATTTCGTCCGTTTGTACGCCTTGATCTCCTGAAACAACCGCGCGGCGAGTTCCTCACGCGGAAGCCGTATCTGCTCCATGGAATCGCGGAAACGGAGGGTTACGCTGCCGTTTTCCTTGGTTTCGTAGTCAATTGTAACGCAGAACGGCGTGCCGGCTTCGTCCTGCCGCCGGTACCGCCTGCCTATGGCGCCGCCTTGATCGTAGTCCGTGGCGAAGTCCTCGCGCAGTCCGGCGCGTATATCCTGGGCAAGCTCCGCCAACCCGTCTTTTTTCTGCAAAGGCAAAACCGCGACCGTAATAGGCGCGACTGTGGGGTGGAAGCGCAGTACGGTGCGATAATCGTCTTCGGCGCCCTTATCCGCGATTTTTTCCTCGTCGTAGGCGTCACAAAGCAGCATGAGGAGCGTACGGGTGAGACCCGCGGAGGTTTCGATAATAAAGGGAATGTACTTCTTGTTGCCGTCATCTTGAGCGATGTACCGCAAATCCTTGCCGGAATAGTCCGTATGGCGGGTGAGATCGTACTGGGAGCGGTTATGCACACCTTCCAGTTCTCTCCAGCCCATGGGGAACAGGTACTCAATGTCGTAGGCGTCTTTCGCGTAGTGAGCGAGTTCGTCCGCTCCGTGCTGATGCCAGCGCAGATGCTCCATTTTGACGCCCAGTTTTTCGTAATACGCCCAGCGCCGCTTCTTCCATTCGTTGAACCACTCGACATCGGTTCCGGGCTTCACGAAGTACTGCATTTCCATTTGCTCAAATTCGCAGGTGCGAAAGATAAAGTTTTTGGTGACAATCTCGTTTCTGAACGCCTTGCCGATTTGAGCGATGCCGAAGGGCAACTTCATGCGGTTGCTTTGAATGATGTTTTTGTAATTGACGTAAATGCCTTGAGCGGTTTCGGGGCGCAAATAGATGACGTTGTCGTCGTCGTTTGACTCAACGGGACCGATATGGGTCTTGAACATGAGGTTGAATTTCCGTACGCCGGTGAGTTCCCCGCCGCATTCCGGGCATTTTTTATCGGACACACATTCAGGCGGAATTTGATCCGCCCGAAAACGGGTCTTGCAGTTCTTGCAATCGACAAGCGGATCCGTAAAGTTCTCGACATGCCCAGAAGCCTCCCATGTGCGCGGATGCATGAGAATCGCCGCGTCCAGTCCCACGATCTCATCATAAAGCTGGGTCATTTCTTTCCACCAATTTCGCGCGATGCGGTTTTTAAGCTCCACGCCCAAAGGTCCATAGTCCCACGCGCCGTTCTGTCCGCCATATATTTCGGACGATTGAAACACGAAGCCGCGCCGCTTGGCAAAGCTAGTGATCTTGTCCATTGTGGCGGCTCCCTGATAAGTTTGCAATTCAGACATATTTTCTCCTAAAGTAAATCGGATGTACCATACTCCGTACGTTCTTTTCTCAATTTTTATTATATGGCATATTGCGGACGCTTGACAAGCGGTAGGGGAAACCGGACCGCAACCCGCTTTCCCCTACCCTTCAAGATGGGGGCTTTTTTTAATGAGAGCCGTTTTTAGAATTATTACCAAGGAGCGCCTCCGTATGCCCGTACCATGGCCTCTATGACCGCTTCGCTTTCGAGTGAGTGCGGTTCTCCTACGCTCCGGTCGAAAAGTCCGAACATCTCGCCGGAATCAAACGCCCATTGTCCCAATGAACCTCTCCGCCCCTTGGGCTAAACTTGACCCACAGAATCACGCGAGGTACTCCCGGTAAGCCAACAAAATATATAACTTCATCAGCCCTATCCATATCGTCTTCACTCCGGGATGCCCGTCGCTCGGAGCGCGTTTCGGCCCTCCCAGCCTTCCCAGGCAATCCACCGCTTCTTTTATCGTATACGGCTTCTTTGGTTCTTTCTTGGCCTTGTTCGCCACACGATACGGCAGTTTCCACTCCTCTTCCCCCAAAAGCGGAGAACAGGACGCCTCCGGCGCAAGCCGCGCCGCATACGTCATGTTCAGTATCATGACAGCGATAATTGAGCGCAGCTATGCCGCTCCGGCTGTCCCGGGGGAGCCTTGCTTCAACCCTCCCCTGACGCCGTTTCTTCCGTGTTTCGTCCAATATCCGCTTGTTTTCCACCGTCATCCGGTTCTGGACTATCCTGATGAGCGCCGGTTCATGTAATGTCTGGGCCTTGGCGAACAACTCATACATATCC
>JAIRLZ010000233.1 GCA_031259035.1 Treponema sp.
GTTCCAAAACTGAAGTTTTGGAACAGCCTCCGGTTTTTGTGTCTCTCTTGACGCCGCTATTCCTGCGAGAATCGTCTTATCCCCCTGAACAGCAGAAAAATAATGATTAGGGCGATTAAGAGTAATATCCAGGCCATAGCCGAAGCGTATCCCATTTTAAAAAACTGGAACGCATTTTGATACAAATAAAGCGAATAAAACAAAGTTGCGTTGCTTGGACCGCCTTCAGTCATGACAAAAGGTTCGGCAAACCACTGAAACGCCGCGATAACCAGCGTGACAGCATTGTACAGTATAACCGGCGCGAGCATAGGTATTGTGATATGAAAAGTCTTTTGTAAAAAACTGGCGCCCTCCAATGACGCCGATTCGTACAGCGACATCGGAATATCCTGCAGTCCCGCAAGGAAAATGATAATAACGCCGCCGCAGCCCCATACCATCATCATAATAAAGGCAGGTTTCGCCCAAGACGGCGATCCAAGCCATGCCGGCCCATTTATGCCAAACAAACGTAAAAGCGCGTTAATAAGGCCGACCTCCGGATTTAAAAGCCATATCCAGAGGATACAATTGATAATAAGCGGCACCAGCGTTGGAATAAAAAACGCTACGCGGAAAAATGAAAATTTCCGCAATTCCTGGGAATTAAGCAGCACCGATACCACGAGGGCGATAATCAGTGTTATCGGCGCTCCGATGAGGACGATATAACCGGTATTCCATAGAGCCGTCAAAAAGACCGAGTCTTTAAATAGATTGATGAAATTCGCCGCGCCAATAAATTCCGGCGCCGAGATAACTTTGTATTCCGTAAGGGAATAGTAAAATGAAAGTCCGATGGGATACAGGGTGAAAGACACAAAACCTATGACCCAAGGCGCTATAAACGCCATCGCCACCCAGAATTCCTTCCGTCTGTATCTGTCCTTTGAAAAAGGAGAACCCGCGACCATAAACGCCCCCTTAGCCTTTAATGCCGGACATAGCGATGCCCTGAATAAAATATTTCTGCATAAAGAAGAATATTATCAGGACGGGTAACACCATTACAACGCCAAGGGGCATTAATATCTCCCAGTTTGGTTGCAGCCGGGAACGTATCATTTGCGCCCCGATAGAAAGAGTGTACAATTTTTGATTCGCCAGAAAGATAAGCGGCCCGATAAAATCATTCCATGTTTTGAGAAATGAGAATATCGCCACCGTTGCCAAAACAGGCGTGGAAAGGGGGACCGCTATCTGTAGAAAGATACGGAATTCACCGGCGCCGTCAATGCGCGCCGCATCGTTCAATTCCAGCGGCAGGGAGAGAAAAAATTGTCTCATAAGAAAAATATAGAAAGGATTGCCAAAGAAACATGTCACCGTTAAAGGCAAGAATGTGCCAATCCAGCCTATTCTTTGAAATAGCATAAACAGGGGAACCATTATCACCTGAAATGGCAGTATCATAGTTATCAAAACAATAACAAATATTTTGTCACGGCCTTTCCAGTACAGGCGGGAAAAACCATAGGCCACTACCGCGCTTGACATAGTTGAACCGACAATGTTAAAAAATACGATAATCAAAGTGTTTTTCAGATACAGCATAAAGGGAAAATAGGTGAACATTCTTACAAAGTTTTCAAAGTGCGGTTTGCTTGGCAGCCATTTCACCGGAACTGAAAACAATTCGGTGTTTTCTTTTAACGATGAAGACAAAAGCCAGAAAAGCGGAACAAGAAATGCCAGGGTGATAACTGACAACACAAAAAACAATACGCCAAAACTGATTTTATGTAAAAATATTTTTTTACGGTTTTGCCTGCTTGAGACTGTGGCTTCCATATCCGCATCCTTTATAGGCCCGGATTGTCCGGGCCGCCGCTTTTTTTGTCCCCGTGATATGCGCCGCAGGGACTTGACGCCCTATTGCTTAACCTTGTCCAACTCAGGTTGGAGCCTGTCCTGAACTTCCTGTAAAAGCGGCAAGGGGTCCCGGTCATTGTAAATGACATTGTCCCGAACCGCCGCAAGCTGTTTGCTTAGTTCGGCGGAAACCGCGCACAGCGCGGGATGTCCGGAATTCGGGGAGTTGGCGATTTCACGTTCAAGCATGTAAATCGGGTCCCCGTTTTTAATCCAGGAAACATCGTCAAAGATCGCATCGACACAAGGAATGGAACGCCATGTATCGAAGTTGTCGGCGTTAATTTCCGCCCGCTGGGTAAACTTAAAGAAAAGGGCCGCCAGATCGGGCCTTTTTGAACCTTTAGGAATGGCAAACACATTGGAGCCAAGTGTTGTGCCGCCCACCCGTCCGCCCGGCGGAACCGGAATCGGCACACAGACATACTTGATGTCTGGGGCGTAAATTCTCAGCGCGTTTGTAGTCCAGTTGCCGCTTATCGTCATGGCCAGCTTATTTTGAAAGAAGGGATGAGCGGGCGAGAAGAAACCTCCGGCTGTCTGTACTATGGCTTTGGCAACGGTGGGATCAAACTTTTTGGCAAATTCGCGTTCCCATTCAAAGGATGCGACAACTCTTGGATCGGTAAGTTCCAGCTTGTTGGTTGAGGCGATATAAATGTCGGCGCCGTACATATACGGCCACATGGTCGGATCATCGTTGCCCCGGTCCGCCCAGGGAATAAAGCCGTACTGGGTGACCCTGCCGCTTGAATCTTTTATGGTCAGTTTGTCTGCCCATTCGGTCAGTTCAGCTATTGTCTTGGGGTAGTTGTTGACATAATCAAGCCCAGCCGCGTCGGCAAGTTCGGTATTAATAAACATAAAATACACATTGGAATCCTGCGGAAGCAGATACGTTTTGCCGTCATACTCCATCAGATTGTGAAAGCCGGGCATAAAGTCATCGATAGAAAGATCAATGGCTTCAAGATACGGGTCCCATGGTTCAAACGCGCCCTGTCCGGCATAACCATACGTAATAACATAATCATCCGCCACAATGACATCGGGAGGATTCCCCGAAGCGATAGCGGACAAGAGTTTGCCGTTTCCCACGCCGGCGCTTTCCGGCACCGACTGCAAATTCACCTTTACATTGGGATAGAGTTTTTCAAATTCCGCTACACGCCATTCATCCCACTTGAGCGAGTCGCCGGTAAAGGCAGACCAATATTCAAGCGTGCCGGAAGCCTGTTCCAGATCCTCCGCCGTGATACGGGCGTCGCTTTGGCCGACGGCGCTTTCCTGTCCCGTTTTTTTTTCGCAGGACGTTGCCGCCATAAGTACAAGACAGGATGCCAAAATAGAAAGCGATTTAACAAAAACAGATTTCTTTACAGCCATACATTACCTCCATAAATTTAATGTCGAATAATTATTTACCTTAATACGGAACCGCGCAACTCAAATATTGCCAAAAGTTCTCAATAATTGCTTTTTTTTGTGTTTTTTGAAGCGATAAATCTGTCCACAAAGCCTGCCGGAGGAGGGCATCTGTTTTTGCGGCGGTACTCGCTGGGGGAGAAACCCGTCAGCGCCCTGAAGACCCTGTTGAATGTCTGGATTGAGTTAAAGCCTGATTGGAATACTATATCGGTAACCGTCATCTTGGATTCGATAAGATACCGCTTGGCGAAATCGATTCTTGTTTTGTTAAGGTACGAGTGAAAGGACTGCCCGGTGTTTTTCTTGAAAAAATGGGAAAAGTAAAATTTGCTCAACCCTAGCGCGCCGGCGGCTTCTTCGAGCGTCAAGTCGGGATCGTCGATATTCTTGAGCACAAACGCGAGTATCCGCTTTGATTTTAAAGACGGCGGCATGGCGGAACGCCCAGACGCCTCGCGCAGTATTGTCAGCATAATCTCGTAGAGTCTTGATTTTACCGCAAGCTGATAGCCGATTGCTTTTTTCCTGTACTCGTCTGAAATTTCACACAGCAGAAGCCGCAAGCGCTCGTAAACGGCGTCTTTTATCGTATTTTTGCTTAAAATGGGGTTTTGAAATATCGTGTCGCGTAAATTGATAAAACTTTCGTCGAAGATCGTGACGTCAAATTGAAATCCCCGAATAACCGTTCCCGAATGCTGGTCAAAAAAACCGTGGATGGCGCCGGAATTGACCAGGATTAAATCCCCGGCGGACGCTTCGTATATGACATCATCCACCGAGACATACATGCCGCCTTTGGAGACGAAGATCATCTCGAAGCAATCATGCCAGTGCGGCGGGAACGATATAGTTTCGCTATCCCAGCAGAGAAACGGGAATGTTATTTCCAGTTTCTTCTTTTCACGATGGGAGATAATATCCATGCATTATATTTTCTTATGAGTTGTCTTCTTTGTCAAGAAATTCCGCATAACGCGGAATATCGCGTCCGTCCCGGCCGGTATGCCGGTCCCATTTGTTCCCATTGACAGAATTATTATGTGAGTAGTATACTGGAGTTAAAGGGCGATTTGTTCCAGCATCCGCCCGAATTTTCCATCCGATGCTGTTTTAGGAACTGTTCATAAATAAAATGCACAGCATTTTGTTTTAATTGCTTGCGCAATTAGGAAATAACATGACCGTTTGGTCATGTTATTTCTGAACAGATCCTTACGGGAAAAGGAGCGATATATGCGTATTCTTATTGCCGGTGTTAATCAGGGATTGGGACTTGTGTTGTCCCGCCTCTTGGCGGAAAATGGCCATGAGGTATACGCCTGTTACCGGAACAAACCGTCCGGAGCTGTCTTGGAATTCGCGGAACGGTTCGCCCGCTTCAAAATGGTGGAGCTTGATGTTACCAGCGAATTGATGGCGGCGGCGGCCTCCGAAAAAATCTCCGGTGACGGCGGGAAACTTGACGCGGTTGTTGTTACCGCGGGCATTTTGACTGACAGTGACCGGGAGTTTCTTATTACAGATGCCGTTATTGATGATCTCCGCGCCGCGCTGGAAGTAAATGTAGTAGGCTCGGCGATAATGATTAAACACTTTCACCGGCTGATTAAAGACGGCGGTATGTTTATAACCGTTACATCGGAGGCCGGCTCCATGACCAATATCGGCGCAAAATACCCTGGTTATTCTATCAGCAAGGCCGCGCAAAATAAACTGACCGCCATTCTTGCGAAAACAGCCGTTCACTGCCGCGTTTACGCCGTCCACCCCGGCCGCATGAATACCGCGATGGGGAAAAATGACGCCCAGATTGAACCGGAAGAGGCCGCCGAGGGAATATGCCGCATATTATCGGGCGAGAAAAAAATCCCTCCCGAACATGGCTGGTTCATTGATTATCGCGGCGATGCAATGGAAATTTAACGTGATTCCGTGGAGTGTGGTATGAAAAAAACAATTAACTGGGCAGTCGCCGGTACGGGCGGCATCAGCAATGCGTTTATCCTCGGCCTTAAAGAAGCCGAAGGCGCCAATGCGATTGCCGTTGTTTCCAGATCGACGAATAACGCGGAAAACTTTGCCGCCAAATACGGCGTCGCTAAAGCCTATGATAATTTTGACGCGATGCTTGATGATCCCGGGATCGATGTGGTGTATCTTGGCGTTCCGCATTCCGTCCATAAAGATATGGCGATAAGAGCCTTTAAAGCCGGCAAGGCGGTGTTATGCGAAAAACCCGCGGCGATAAACGCCGCCGAATTGTCTGAAATGATACGGTGCGCTAGGGAACATAACGTGTTCTTTATGGAAGCCTTATGGACGCGGTTTGTCCCTCCGGTCCGCAAGGCTAGGGAATGGCTTGCCGAAGGTTTGATAGGCGAGGCGCGGATGTTTCAGGGGAACTTTGGCTTTAGGGCGCCCGTTCCGCCAGAACACCGGCTTTTGGATATCAAGCAGGGCGGCGGCGCGTTGCTTGACGCGGGGGTGTATCCCATTTCATTTGCGTCAATGGTATTTGGCGGCGTAAAACCGCGCAAAATAAGCGGCGTCCTTTCCATGGGAGAAACCGGCGTTGACGAAGAAGCGGCCGCGCTTATCTACTGGGGTCCGCACAAGACAGCGATGATTAGCGCAGCCCTTTCGCTTGCGACCGTAAGCGATGCGTGGATTTACGGTACCGGGGGATATATCCACCTCCCGTCATTCGTATTTTGCCGCAACGCAAATCTTGTTATGAATAACAAACAATATTCCAGATGGGAAGGTGATTTTTGGGGAAACGGGTATAATTACGAAGCCGAGGCGGTTATGGATTGCCTCCGCGAAGGAAAGACGGAATGCGACGTTATGCCCCTTGACGAGTCGCTTGTCATCGCGCAAATCATGGACGAGATCCGTCGGCAATGGGGCTTTGTCTATCCCGGCGAGCAAAACCCATAAAAGCCCCGCTTTCCATGTCGAAAACGCGGTGTTAAGAACGTATCCGAGAATAAGTCCCAAGTGGTCAGCGTAGGGTCGTAGATGATCTCGAAGGGCGGGTGTTCTTTGAAAAACGCGGCGGCTTCCTGAAACGTCTTGTTCCATAACGCGCGTCAGCAGTTCAAATCCGCATTGCAGGAGTATGGATGCCGCCAACCGCTTGTGGATCGCCTTTTGAAAATGGTCTGCTTTCGGGCAGGCCGGATTTGAACCGGCGACCTCTTGGTCCCGAACCAAGCGCGCTGCCAACTGCGCTACTGCCCGTAAAAAAACCCGTCTTGAAGACGGGCGACGGGAACGACGGGACTTGAACCCGCGGCCTCCGGTGTGACAGACCAGCGCGATAACCAGCTTCGCCACGTCCCCGTAATGAGTAGACTATACTGCGGGGATAAAAAAATGTCAAGCCCCTTTGCGAAAAAAAAACGCGCCGCTCCCTCCGCCCCGCCCCCTTGTTTTTCACGCCTCATTGTGCTATGTTTTTTGCATGAAAGTTGCCGTTATATTTGGTTCAGCGTCCGACAAGCCGGTTATGAAGAGCGCGGGCGATGTGTTGCGGGAGTTTGGGGTGGCGTATTCCGCGCATATCCTTTCCGCGCACCGCGCGCCGGAGTTGCTCGCTGAAACCGTCAAAACGCTGGAAAAAGAAGGGGCCGAGGTCATCATCGCGGGAGCCGGATTAGCCGCCGCGCTGCCGGGCGTGATTGCGAGTCAAACGACCCTGCCTGTCATCGGGGTTCCCATCGCGGCGGGCGGACTTGGCGGACTGGACGCCTTGTTCTCCATAGTGCAGATGCCCAAGCCCATACCGGTCGCTGCGGTGGGCGTGAATAACGCCGCAAACGCCGCGCATCTGGCGCTGGAGATTCTGGCGGTCAAGTATCCTGAATTAAAAGAAAAACTGCTGTCATATAGAAAAAAAATGAAAGCTGATTTTGAAAATGAATATAAAGGGGCGGCGTTATGAATGGAGAAGCCTTGAACATAGCGACATTGAAACAGGGCGATCTGCTCTACGAGGGCAAGGCGAAACAGGTGTTTGCCGTTGAAGGACGCGGCGATGTTGTAATTATCCGCTACAAGGACGACGCGACCGCTTTTAACGGCGAGAAAAAAGGGCGGATCGAAGACAAGGGCGTCCTGAACAACAAGATAGCGTCCGGTCTTTTTGAGATGTTGGGCAAAGCCGGCGTACCGACCCACTTCATCGCCCAAAAAAACGAGCGGGACATGGTGTGCAAAAAGGTGAAAATCACGCCGCTTGAGGTGATTGTCCGCAATGTTGCGGCAGGCTCAATGGCGAAACGGCTCGGACTTGAGGAGGGCGCCGCGCTCAAGACAACCGTGTTCGAGCTTTCCTACAAAGACGACGCTTTGGGCGATCCTCTCGTCAATGAGTATCACGCCGTCGCAATCGGCGCTTCCACCTTTGAGGAGATTGACGAAATAAAGAAGATCACCTTTAAAGTGAACGGCGCGCTTTCGGCGTTCTTCCTTGAACGGGGCGTCAAGCTGATTGATTTCAAGCTGGAGTTCGGCAGAACCGCGGACGGCGCGTTGGTTCTCGCGGATGAGATATCGCCGGACACATGCCGGTTCTGGGATGAGAAAACCAATGAAAAGCTCGACAAAGACCGCTTTCGCCGGGACTTGGGCGCCGTGAAAGAAGCGTATGTAGAGATCTGGCGTAGATTGACGGAACCGTTATGATTGACGATGAACTTGACAAGCCCCGTGAGGAGTGCGGCGTATTCGCCGTTTTCAGCGCGGACGCGGAGCGGGATGTCGCGCCGCTTGTGTATTACGGGCTTTTTTCCCTGCAACACCGGGGGCAGGAAAGCGCGGGCATTGCGGTTGCGAAGAACGGCGTCATTGAATGCCGCAAGGGTATGGGGCTGGTCGGCGATGTATTCAAACCGGAGGCGCTGCGCGGCTTCCACGGGTCATCCGCTGTGGGGCATGTGCGGTATTCCACAGCGGGAGAGAGCGCCATTGAAAACGCGCAGCCCTTTGTGAGCCGGTTTAAGCTGGGTTCCATTGCGGTGGCTCACAATGGAACC
>JAIRLZ010000251.1 GCA_031259035.1 Treponema sp.
GACGTCCCAATTGCAGGCGCGTGTAACCCAGCTTGAGACGGAAAACGCGCGGCTTTTGCAACAGAACCGGCAGTTGACCAACAGCGCGGCGAATCAGAGCGCCGCCGGCGCCTCTGCGACGTCCCAATTGCAGGCGCGTGTAACTCAGCTTGAGACGGAAAACAACATGCTGAAAGAGAGCGAGCGGACGCTGACGTACAATTTGGGCGTGATGATGGACAATTATAATAGCATTAAGCCGAATTCGGACGCCTACTTGTCGCTTGCCAGATCCTACAGCGTATACAAAAATGATCCTGATCGGCTCTCGAATTTGGAGCATTTTCTCAATGAGCGGGAAGTCGCGTCCGCCTTTCCGGGCTTTGTGAGCAAGGCGCGGAACATAGCGGACGGCTTGATCATTTCCACCCGCAAGGAAACTCTCAATGCGATCTCTTCCATCATAGAAACGGCGTTGCGTATACAAACCCCATCTACTAGAAAGCTGTATCTGGAAGGCATGAAAGTACGCTATGTACATGATCCCGCGACAGCCGATTTTATAGAGACGCTGATAAAGCGGTTATAGGAAAAGAGGGCGCGTTCGGTGATTGTTCTAAACAGGATCAGTAAAAGTTATGGAAACGTCGCCGCATTGCGGGATGTTGATCTCACGGTGCCGGATAAGACCATCTATGGCGTTATAGGAAAAAGCGGCGCGGGCAAATCAACATTGTTGAGGATCATGGGTTTGCTTGAACCAACGGATACGGGTTCCGTATATTACGGGAACGAACGGGTTGACATCTTAACCGGTACAGCGTTGCTGGAGCGCAGGCGCAATATGGGCATGATTTTCCAGAATTTCAACCTGCTTTCTTCCCGTGACGCGGAGGGGAATATCGCGTATCCCCTTGAGATTGCTGGCGTCCCAAAAAAAGAAATTAAGAGCAGGGTAAGCGAGTTGCTTGAAATGGTGGATATTCGGGACAAACGGAAAGCCCGCATACGGGAACTTTCAGGCGGGCAGAAGCAACGGGTGGCTATTGCGCGCGCTCTAGCCGCAAAGCCCGATGCGCTTTTTTGCGATGAAGCCACGAGCGCCCTCGATCCGCAGACCACCCGTTCCGTTTTAAGCCTGATACAGGATCTGCATGAGAAGCTCAAGATTACGGTCGTGTTGATTACGCACCAAATGTCCGTGATACGGGATGTGTGCGAGCAAGTCGCGGTGCTTGAAAACGGGGAAATCGTTGAACAGGGAGTCGTTGACGCGGTGTTCAACAATCCCAAGACACAAGCGGCGAAGGAGCTTGTCGATGTCTGATGAATTGATGAATGTTCTGCGGCTTTTGCCCAAGCCCACATATGAAACCATATATATGACTTTCGCCTCCACGTTTTTCGCGTGCCTTATGGGACTGCCTCTTGGGGCGTTTTTGTACAGCGCGGCGCCTGTGGGTCTGACCCCCCGGCGCGCGGCCTATGCGGTTGTCTCACGGATTGTCAACGCGCTTCGCTCCTTTCCATTCCTCATCCTGATGATAGCGCTCATCCCGCTCACCCGTTTCATTGTAGGCACCAGCATAGGGCCGACCGCGGTGATCGTGCCGCTTTCGATAGCCGCCGCGCCCTTTGTCGCCCGCCTTGTGGAAGCCGCCCTCTCGGAAGTGGACGCCGGCATTGTCACCGCGGCGATAGCGATGGGATCAACCAATTTTCAAATCATCAGAAAAGTCCTTATACCGGAAGCGATGCCCGCGCTTGTTTCAGGACTTGCCCTTACCATCATCAATCTCATCGGGTATTCGGCAATGGCGGGCGCAATTGGCGGCGGTGGACTTGGCGCCCTAGCAATCAACTACGGCTACTACCGCTTCCGCACCGGCATAATGATAGCCGCAGTCATCGTCATTCTCCTCTTGGTGGAGGTGGTGCAGCTTGCGGGAACGCTGGCAAGCAGGAAGTTGCTGTCAAAAATGTAATGAGCGCGGCGTTCTTTTGCCTGGCGTCGGTGTAAGGAGGATATGATATGGAAAATATAGCGATATTGATACCATTGGCCGCATTGTCTATACCGATTTTGGCGATTAGCCTTTCATATAGACAAAAAACTCAAAAAAACAAAATAAGAGAGATGGAATTGCAAAAAGAAATTCTGACGTTAGAACTTGAGAAGCAAAAAGGCGACATACAATTATTGGAAGCGGAAAGCAAGAAATATGACACCATTATAAACGGGTAAGATGTGTGAGGAGGAATGAACCGAAGCGCCGCCGCAGAGCGGCAGGGCATTAAACCGCATAGGCCATGTTCAGCGTCATCATCGTCTTTTTGTCCACGCTCCGTTCCCGCGGACGCCGCTTTTGCGGCGCCCTTTACCAGTGTTTTGGTACAAACCCTTCCGGCGGTTTCAGCAAATTGACCGATTCCCCGGACAACTCCAGAACAAAAAAACCGGCTTTATAGGCATAGTCCCGTACGTCGGGATCAACCACGCCTCCGGCCATCGCCCCCAGAAGTTTCTTCCCTACAGTTTCAGCGGGCGGGTATTTGCGTATGAGCGACATGCGCCGGACGTGCGCGTCCACCTCGTCTTTCTTATTCAGTTCCCGCTTGACTTCAATAGCCATCACTCATTCCGTGTCGGAAAGCAGGATGTCTATATCCGTTTTTATATAGTTATTTTCATCGTAAAGCGGGATGCGCTGATAAGCCCTTTTGAGATTGTACGGATAATCCGCAAACTTCTCCCACAACCGGGACGCGATGAGGGTTTCTATCAATTCCCCCATAGAACGGTTAAGGCCGCCGACATTTTTCGACAATTCAGCCACCGTCTCACGGAGTTTCCGCATCTGCTCGTCATTTTCTTTCTGCATTCGTTCACGCTCTTTCGCCTGCCGCTCATCGGTTTTCCGCATCTGCTCATCGGTTTTCTGCAATTGCTCATCGGTTTTCTGCAATTGCTTGCGGTTTTCCATTAGAGCCGCCCAGACTTTTTCAAAACTTAGGGTTTTGCCCCACTCGGCGGCCTGTTCCGCTGTCATTACTTCCATAATTTGCCTCCTCACGCTTTCCAGTATAGCACAAGAAAGCGAGACCTGCCAAGCGTTTTGTTTTTTCTCACTGTTTTTTCACATTTTTCAAGGATCAGGAATACACCGCCCGCCGCGGTTCAACACGGCGAAGTTTTCTGGCGCTCGCGCTTCGCGAGTGGTCAAAAAGCGCGTGGAACCGCAACCCGGCTCAGTCAAACTGGTTCACCATGAGCGTGGGCTGATGCGTCGCGTCAAGCGTGTCGCGCCAGAGGCTGCTCTCCGGGTCAACGTGGTTGCGGTGGGAAATAGCGGCTTTCATCGGGATATGCACGAATTCGTTGTTTACAAGACCAATGACAACCTTGGTTTTACCAGCCATTGCCGCATGGGCCGCCGCATTGCCGAGCCGTTCGCAGTACACGGAGTCAATGGGAGAAGCGGGCGCCGAACGGATGATGTAACTGGGATCAATGTATTTGAGATTGATTTCCACTTTGATAGCCTTGAAGTGCTTTTCGATGCGGTCGCGGAGATAGGCGCCGACATCGCCTAACTTGAGATTGCCGCCCGCGTCTTTTTCACCGGACGCAAGTTGATCCTGAAGGGCGCCTTCCGCAACGATGATAACCGCATGTTTTCGGTTTTTTATCCGTTCCTCAAGGTGATGGAAGAATCCGTTGTACCCTTCAAGGTTGAAGGGGACTTCGGGAATAAGAACAAAGTTGACCTCGTGGCTTGCGAGAGCCGCATGAGCCGCGATAAAGCCGGACTCCCGTCCCATGAGTTTTACCAGTCCGATGCCGTTGATCTGGGAACTCGCCTCCATGTGAGCGGACGCAAGAACGTCGACCGCTTTGGCGACCGCGGTGTCAAAGCCGAAGGATTTCTGGATAAAAGCGAAATCATTGTCAACGGTCTTGGGAATGCCGATCATCGCTATTTTGAGCTTGCGCCGCTCGATCTCTTCGGCGATTTCGAGGGAGCCGCGCTGGGTTCCGTCTCCGCCGATGGTGAAGAGCATATTGAGGTTCATCTGCTCCATGGCGTCCACGATCTTGCCAACCTCTTTGCCGCCGCCGCGGGCGCTTCCAAGATAGGTGCCGCCCAGCTTGTGAATGTTGTCAACAGAGTCCGGATTCAATTCGCGGGGCGCATAGGAGTATTCCGGCAGGAAACCTTTGTACCCATACCGGATGCCGCTGATACGGCGCACGCCATAGCGTTCCCACAAACACCGGACAATGGCGCGTATGACGTCGTTAATGCCGGGACACAAGCCGCCGCAGCTTACGATTCCCGCATGAACATGGGAAGCCTGGAAATAGAGCATTTCCCGTGGTCCCGCCACTTCAAGCGCCTGACTCCGCTTCAAGGCTGGCTGGGATCCGAGTTTTACTGCTGGATCCAACAGAATAAACTGATCGTCGGTAACATAATTGACGAGTTGATCGCCCCGCTCCTTCGACATGACGATGGGCGATGTAATATTTCGTTTTCCTAATTCTTCAATAGTAAAATCATATTCGCATTTTTCATTCATACAAAGCTCCTTCTTTCTATTATACAATCTTTTGTTTTATAAATCAACCGTTCGCATGGTCTCATGTAAAAATCTGACTGTGGACACCCAAACTTTATCCGGCGCTTATCCCGCCGGAGGAAACTATGGGGTTATTCATGAACGAGCGAAAACCACTGGCACGGGACTTCGCCGTCCGCTGTCGGGACGCGAAAACCAAAACCGAAAATCCGCTGTCCTTACCGAATTCATCCCAGCCACCGGCTTCAACCGGAAGTTTGCCGTCGGCATCCCGGGCGGCGAAGGAAAAGCAAAACTCCTCCGCCTCAACGGGAACCTGGCCAAGGCGCGCATCACCCGCCTGACAAGGAAAAGCGAGCCTGTAAAAAACGCCGCGACCCGGAAGCGCCGCTTGTATCGCCAAACTCCGGGAGTTTTTCAACGACGCCTGCGGGAGGCGCCCGGCTCCCCTCATAAGGGCGAACATCGCCGCCCTAGTCAGGGAGCCGCGCTTTGGCATCACTCAAGACATCCGGCGGAAGCCGGTTCAGACAAGCCGTTCCACGGCGGAACGGCTCCTCAAGGGGGAACGGAAAAAATACCGCCTGGAGGGAACATCCGCTGAAGAATAAGTCCCGCCGCTGGATCGGGCGGGCTATGGATGATGTCTACGCCCCCTTCCCCCTCTCCCCACAAAAACGACAACAGTTATGCGGAACAGAAGAACGGGGATGCGATTCGTAAAGCCGTCGGTTACGCCCGCTATGCCAACGGGGAGGCTTTGGCGGCGGCGCGCCGCCCGCTCAACCCGCCGCTTAACCGCTTCCATCCCCGCGCCAAGCCCGTTGATAAAACACGGGGCGTCCGCGGGAAGACGGGAAAGGTCTATGGCCAGCCCGCCGCGCCGTATGAACGGCTTTTGGCGCGGGATGACGTGTCTGAGGAAGTGAAGGGGCGGCTTAAGGCGCAGAGGAAACGGCTGGGCATCGCCCGCCTCAAGGACGCTCTGGATAAGGCGGTTGACACGCTTCTCAAGACCGCGCGACGATAC
>JAIRLZ010000100.1 GCA_031259035.1 Treponema sp.
GATTCGCACGCGATTCGCACGCGATTCGCACGCGATTCGCAGACGAAACGCGACGTTACGCCGGCTACCGGTCCCGTCCCAGCAGTTTAAGCGTCAGCTTTCCGAGCATATCCCGCGCCGCGCCGTTCGGAAGCCGCGCAATTTCCCTCATGGCGCGGTTCGTGTAGGTTTCGGCAAAGGAACGCGCCGCTTCAACACCGCCGTTTTCACATACCAGCTTGATGATCGCGTTGGGATCATCCGCGGTAAAGGTGGGATCTGAAAAAAAAGAACGCAAGACGCCCGACGCATCCCGCCTCACCGCGCAGATAAGCGGCAGCGTAACAAAACCTTCTTTTATATCGCAGCCAAGCGGTTTGCCTACCGCGCCGACGTCGCCCGAATAATCAAGAATATCGTCGATGATCTGAAACGCCATGCCGATATTGTACCCTGCGCGGCGCAACCGTTCTGTCACGTGTTTAGGCGCTTTCGCCTCGCAGCTTCCCACATGGCAGGCAAGGGAAAACAAAATGGCGGACTTGCCCATGATCTTCTTGAGGTACCGCCGCAGATTCATGTCGGAGGAAAAACGATCCGCGTTTTGCTCTATTTCCATAACGCACATGCGGGAAAGAGCTTTTCCGAGATTGACCGCATTCTCTGGAGAAGTGTATTCCGCGGCAAGAAGAAAGCACCTCGACAAGAGGTAATCGCCGATAAGAACCGCGTCCCGCTTCCCGAAACGCACATGAGCCGCCGGCGCGCCGCGCCGCATGGGAGAATCATCGATCACGTCGTCGTGAACCAAGGTCGCCATATGAAGCATTTCAAGACATGCGGCGAGTTTGAGATGCTTGTCCCGCTTCTTGCCGAAATGCGCGGCGATAAGCAAGATTCCTGGTCGAAGGAGTTTGCCCTTGCCGTCAAATAGCGTGGACACTCCTTCATTAATAATAGGATTCCGCGAGGCGCACACATCTTGTATGATGGCGGAAACTTCTTCAAGCGATTCCGTTAGTGCAGGGAATTCCTGCCAAAATATATTCACATTGTTCTCATTGTCAGAAACCGGAACGTGGAGGCGCGCCGCGTCTCGCCGGCGCCCTCCCCTCCCCGCTTTTCAACCGTTGATTTTCACTCAAAGGCTATTTTGAGTTGCCGTCAAAATACAGATAGAACTTTCTGGCAATGTATGTTCCGTTCCACCACTTCTTGAAGATGGGGATCACCCAGCAATCAAGACCGAATGCGCGTCCCGCGCCGCCTAAAAGCAGGAAGCCGGTGAAAATAAACCAGACTTTGTACCACTCGAACATGCCGGACAAGGTGAAGACAAGGCACATGACGACGGAGATCGCTCCCGCAATCCACGTGAAAAGACCGCCGATCATGCAAAGCCCAATGCCGATTTCCATCAGAACCACCATCAACTGGAAGCCTTGAAACGGTATGTGGGACATGATGCTGTCCATAAACGTTGTCCTGAACCATGTGGCGACCGCGCCCTGGGAATCAAAAATAGGCTGGGTAAGATCCCACACGGCTTTGAACTGGGATGCCGCGGCGCCCGCCGCCGCATCCACCGCTCCAGACGCCGCGCTCACCGCGTCTGCGGCCCCGGACGCCGCGGTTACCGCCGCGCTCGCCGCAGTCGCCCCGTCTCCCGCCTGAACCGCGTCCGAACCCGCCTGAATCACCCACGACGAGAACATCCACGTCGATTTGGAGCCGGTTCTCCACGCAAACCAACCTTCTCCGATCTTGTTGACGCCTTCAAACACCCACATAAGCCCGACCCACAGGCGCAACGGCAGCAGCCAGTAGCCCCGCGACTTATACGCGCCGAAGCCTCGTACAAAAGAACGATGGGTCTCAATATCCAAAAACTCATGCTTGATGTATTCCCAGCACTGGTTTATGCCCGCGATGCCGATAAGATAGTGCAGGTTCACAAAGTGTTTCATAGCCTGGGCGAAAATGCCGGACAGTTTGATGCCCATAGCGTTGGAAACCGCGTATTTGCCGCCCACCGACACCATGAAGCCGTGATAATCCGATTTAAACCGCTTCGCGGGCGTCCCTTCAATATCCGCGATGATGTTTTCGGCGGCGGTCGCCCCGGTCTGTATGGCGGTCTCCACGATCTGCGGCAACGGCTTCCCGTCTTCGATGAACCAGAGGTTGTCTCCCACCGCGAACACGTCCGGGTAGTCCACAGAGCGCATTTCGTTGGTGACAAGGAGCCTCCCCTTCCGGTTCTTTTTTGAAGGATCGGGCGGAGCGTCCGGCGGATTCTTGCCAAAGGGACCCGTACTCAATCCCAGGGAATCGGCGAAGCCGTTGCCCGTAACGCCGGCCGTCCAGATAAACGTGGAGGTCTCAAGCGCCGTTCCCGTCTTGAGTTTCACAACGCCCGGCCCGGCGCCGGTTATGGCGGTACCCGTCATCAGTTCCACATCATGCTTCTTGAGGTACGCCTCAATCTTGCCGGCAAGATCTTTCTCAAATATGGGGAGGATCGTCGGCATGGCTTCCACAATGACGATACGAACCTTGCTCTTGTCGAAAAGCCACTTTTGACACATCTCATCGCGCCACTCAAGCAGTTCGCCCGCCATCTCAATGCCGGTAAACCCGGCGCCCGCGACAACAAAGGTGAGCGCCTTCTTTTGTTTTTCCGGATCCGGCTCGGCTACGGCTTTCTCAAAAACAGCGTCAAGGTGGAACCGGAGCTTCATCGCATCGTCATACGACCACAGCGTGAAACTATTTTCCTTAACGCCCGGTATGCCAAAGAATTCCGGCTCGGCGCCCGCGCCCAGAATAAGGTAATCGTACGGATACGAGGCGGTTTCGGACACCGCTTGTTTCTTCTCAAAATCAACGGACGTGATGGCGTCCAGCTTCACCGTGACTTTTGACGCGCTGAAAATCTTGGAATACGGGACGCGCACCGAATCAGGCTCAACGCGATGTCCCGCAACCTCGTGCAACTCGGTCATTAATGTATGAAACGGCTGCTTGTCCACCACGGTAATGGTAATATCATCCCGTTTCTTGAATTTCGCCGCCAATTTCTTGGCTGCGGCGATGCCTGCGTAACCGCCGCCTATAATAAGAATTTTGCCACTCATGGGCCGCCCCCTTATGTTCCATATCGAATGCATGGAAGTATTTGCGGATCAAACCGGTCTAAAACGCGGTTTTATACTATTATTATCTATTATTACTAATCAGTCAAGAGGCAATCGGAGGCTGTTCCCTAACTTCGGCGCAGCCAGTGAACGCCGGCGCAGCCAACGGCTGTGTTTATGGAACTCCTTCCGCTTCGCGCTCTCCCATGCGAGCGCCGCATATCCGTCTCAAAAGGCGGAGTTGGAGACTTTGAAGCCCGCGCGGACTCCCGGCGCCGCGCTAAAGCCCCGAACAACCATCTCCATGCCCGCAGCCGCTTTTGACGATATTCAGCGCGAAACGCGCCGCTGGAAATCTGTTGAATGTTCACCATAATCGTATCTCTCTTACAGCGCGTTTATGTATGGGTAACCGCGCAAGCGGGCGACATGCCATTTCCAGGTGAAAAGCAAAAGCGACGAGCGGTTGGCAATGAGCGCCGTCTCCCGCCGCTCATCGCTTGCTTTTTATCCCTTGTCTCTATTACCTATTCCCAGCCCCCGGCCCTGCCGGATACGTAGCTGTCCAGGTTGTCCCCCGGCCCCGCCGCGCTATTGCGTGTTCTAGCGCCGCCGATAACCTTCCCCTTTCCCGCCGTATTGGTCGCGTCAATAGTTCCGCCCCCTCGTTTTACAAAACGACCGCTGCTGGAGACATACACGCCGCCGCCGAAGGCGCTCGCCGTGTCCCCGCTGATCGTCCCGCCGCTCATCGTAAAGCTGCCGCTGAAGACATACACGCCGCCGCCGCCGATGCTTTCCGTGTTTCCGCTGATCGTCCCGCCGCTCATCGTAAAGCTGCCGCCATCGACATACACGCCGCAGTTGGCGGCGCCGCGCAGGGTAACGCCGGTCTTCAT
>JAIRLZ010000101.1 GCA_031259035.1 Treponema sp.
TTCAACGGCAACCGCACCGGAAAGTTTAATGAAAAACTCGAAGACTATGTGGAAATCACGAGCGATGTGCTGCCGTTTGAACAACGTCCGTGGATGAAATGCGCCGAAATTACCGATTGCGTACTGAAGGCTATTGCCGGCGGCGCATACGATTTCATTCGGCTCAACTTCCCCAACGGCGACATGGTGGGTCATACCGGCGTGTATCAGGCGGTTGTCTGTTCTATGGAAGCTATGGACTTGCAACTTGGCAGACTCCTGAAAGCCACCGAAGAACAGGGCGCGGTCATGGTTATTACAGCGGATCACGGTAACAGCGACGATATGTTTGAGCATGACAAAAAGACCGGCGCGGTTGTCCGCAAGGCGGATGGCAGCCCCAAGTCCAAGACGAGCCACTCCCTGAATCCGGTGCCGTGCGTCGTGTACGATCCGGACTACAAGGGCGAGTACGACAACACGAGCCTCAACGAAGGGCTGGGCATCAGTTCCATCGCGGCGACCTGCGTCGATCTGCTGGGACTCGTCCCGCCGGAAGATTACGACGCATCCGTGTTAAAGATGAAGTGAGTGGACGCAGATCAGGGCGGCTTATAGCCATGCGTCCAGCGGCGCCGCGTTTAAAAACGCTTTAATTTTTTCAACGGGTTTTTCATCGGCGCGTATCCAAACCGTATTGGGAATGGAAGCGAAATAGGTCATTTGCCGTTTTGCGTAATTCCGGCTGTGTTGCGCCACAAGCGCCTCAATCGAGGCGGTGTCGGCGCCGCCGCCGGCATAGTTGCGGTCGTCGAAAAACTCGCGGTAGCCTATCGCCCTCATACCCGGACACAGGGGTCCGTACCCGGAAGCCGCAAGGGAACGGACTTCATCAGCAAGTCCGTTCTTGAACATGAGGGCGCAGCGCTCGTTGATGCGCCGGTAGAGGTCTTCACGCGGACGCTCAAGGGCCAGTATCAGAAAGCGGTATTTGTCGCGGCGATTGCCGGAAGATTCGGGGCGCGAAGCGCGAGGATCGTCCGCAGGGGCGGCGTTCATTGAAAACGCGCTTAAAGGCTTGCCGGCAAGACGGAACACTTCCAGCGCCCGCAACAACCGGTATTCATCGTTGATGTGAATGCGGGCCGCGCTCACCGGATCGCACGCCGCGAGTTCCCGCGCAAGCGCCTCCGCCCCTTGTTCGCGCAGTTCCGCTTTGAGCGCGCGCCGTACGCGCTCATCCGAGGGCGGGGCTTCGGGCAGTCCCATGATAAAGTTTTTCAGGTAAAAACCGGTTCCGCCGGACACCACGGGCAACGCGCCCCGCCCTGCGATCCGCGCTATCGCTTCTTCGGCAAGATGAACAAAATCGCCGGCATTGTAGCTTTGATCCGGCGTCCGTATGTCGATAAGATGGTGGGGAAGCCGTTCCCGCAAGCCGGCGGACGGTTTGGCCGTGCCTATATCCATGCCCTTGTAAACTTGCATGGAATCCGCGGACACAATTTCAGCCCCGCGCGCGCCGCTTCCCGTAAAAAGCGCTTCCACCACGCTGGTTTTTCCCACTGCCGTAGGGCCAAAGAGAACGAGAACGTGTACGGGGGCTGCCGCCACGACGCTTATTCCAGACGAAATTCTATTTGTGAAGTGAACAACTGACGGGCCGCAAGCGATATAACCTTGCCCTCGTGTTCTTCAACCGCCGGATCCTTGATCATAGAAAGTTGATAGGCCCGCCGGGAAGCCGCAACGGTAATTTCATACATGTTTTTTCTATATTCAATGAGTTCTTCTAATGGAAATATCATGGGCTGTACTATACTTAATTCCGCTCTTTTTGTCTAGCCGCCAGGCGGCGTTCCCGCGCCATGCGTTGCGCCGTCATGCGGGGAACACGAATCGCGCGAACAGGCGCGTCGGGGTCGCTGTCTGCGATTATAACCGGAAGAGCGAAATCCGCTCTGTACCGTTCGTGGCGTTCATGTTCTCATAGCCATATATGTCCCATATATGCTCAGGTATACGGGCGTATGACTGACACCCATCGATTTGAAGCGGAGGGCTTCGATCCGGACGTTTTCCATGCTTTGTCTCATAGATAAAGACAATATCACCTTCTTGTATACCCGAAAGTACGTGGCGTTTGCCGATAACGGCATATATATTTTTATGCGGCTCTTCGAGCGCATCTCTATCATGAGGCCATTGCATGGTCACCCAATATTTTTTTGCCATTTTTTGCTCCTCATAGAAAATCAATGTAAGCGCGGGCATCCGCCCCGCCTTTTGTCCCGCCGTTCCGTCACGGCCGCCTGCCTGTCAGCCAGCCGCCATTCTCAAACGGCGCAAAGCCGTCTGGACTAAACCGCCTAAGCCCTTATATGCTGTCGATGATATTTTTGCAGGCAAGGGCATTGTCAGCATCGTTCGCCTCTTCTTTGTGGATAACATATTCTTGAACATCTCCCACGAGATGCCGCGCCAAATCAAAGAGCGCGGGTTTATAATCGCGCTCAAACTTTTCACTGTAGGCAAGGATTAAGACATCGCATTGTGTCGCGTATTTATGGATAGCGTTCCGGCTGTATAGGACGTTTGGTCCGCCCTGCAAATGCTACGCATTTGCCGGGCGGACAAAATGTGCCTCCGCAACGGCTAGGTCATTCCGCTACGCGCCCCAGCGTAGCGG
>JAIRLZ010000163.1 GCA_031259035.1 Treponema sp.
TCAACCTGAGAGATTTTCCTATTTATATAAAAAAAGGATACATGGGCGCGGCTATGCGCGCTCAAGCCGATCTAAATTCCGGCGCGTGGATAAGAATACCGGCCGGGGAAGAAAACGCGCCGCTGTACATTAAAGCGCTCTTCCCCAACGCCGCGCGGAGGTTTCTTTCTCCCTTTGCCGCGCAAGATGAGGCGTATACCTATGTCATCAGTTTTCAGCTTGATACGCAAACCATGATGAAGATCACCAGCAACAAGCGGGAAATAGCCGGCGTTTTTCTGGCAAGCGTCGGCGACAACTGGGAAATTTCCTTGAACGGGACCCTGCTTAAATCGGAAATACATATTGATAAAAATGGGCGGATCACCTCTCACCGCAGTTACCGGAAAGTGTATTTTCCGGTTGACAATTCCCTTTTTCTCGCCGGAGAAAACCAGCTTACCTGTAGAATCATAGGCAGTCCTGACGACATCAATACGGGTTTCATGTACACAACTCCCTATATAATAATGGATTACAATGAAATACCGAAAAACAACGACACCTTGACCGTCGCCCTGTGCGCCGTTTACATCTTTATGGGCGCGTACCATTTGGCGCTGTTCATAACACACAAAAAAGACGCCTACGTTTTTCCCTATTCCTTGTTCTCCACTATGCTCGGCGTTTATTTTTTCGCAAGAACCGCCACAATCTACACATTCATTCCGAATTCACTCATTGTCCACCGGATTGAGACCGGCGCATTATACATGATTGTGCCAATTTTTGCGGCTTTTTGTGAATTGCTTACAAAGCCTTCCGGCGCGCTGTCGCTTTTTATTAAGATATACTGTATATTCAGCGTGATCCTTATCGTCACACAGGCGTTTTTCTCCCAGTCGTTCCGCGACGACACCCTTTTAGTCTGGCAAATAGCGGGATCAGCCGCAATGGGGCGTACGTTTTATTATCTTATTTGTTTCTTTTCGGTGGCGGTAAAAAAACACCGGGCATTGACCGCCATGAAACTGCCGTTTAGAGCGTATATGCATATTCTGGCGCAGACGGATTTTGGCGTCCTTTTTATTGGTTCCTTCATACTGCTGATCACCGGTATTATCGACCTATTGAACGCTATGATCTTCCGCATTGACATCCTTATTTCCACGTACAGCTTCTTTTTGTTTACGGTCGGCATCTCGTTTTTACTGGCGCGGAAATTCAGGTATCTGTACGACCGGGTCGCCGATTTGCAGAACGCTATTTTGAAAACTATGGCGGAATTGGTTGAGTACCGCGACACGGTTACCGGCAGTCATATTGAGCGCGCCAAATTGCTGGTCGAGATTCTTACGAAAGCCATGCTGAAAGATCGCCGGTATTCCAACATAATAAAAGATTGGGATATCGAACTGTTGGTTCAATCCTCCCAGCTTCATGACGTTGGAAAAATCGCTATCAGAGACAGCATACTCAGAAAAAAATCGGCGCTTACAGCCGAAGAATTCGAGGAAATGAAAAAACACGCCTCTTTCGGCATCAAGGTTATTGAACAAATCGAAAACAGCGCGCCGAACAACGATTTCTTGGAATACGCAAAAATATGCGCGGGCGCTCACCACGAAAACTGGGACGGTTCGGGCTATCCCAACGGATTAAAAGCCGAGCAAATTCCGCTTCCGGGCAGAATCATGGCGATAGCCGATGTATACGACGCGCTCACCTCAACGAGACCGTACAAGCGGGCGTTTTCACATGAGGAAGCGGTCGACGCCATCAAAAAAGAGCGGAATCATAAATTCGATCCCGATCTTGTGGATATTTTTTTGTCGGTTCAGGAACAGTTCAGGGCGGTTTCCCAGTCCGGCCGGTCCCACGGAAAGCCGAAGCCTCCAGCGCGCTGACGCCTACCTTCCCACCCCAATATAGGTGAGACCCGCTCTCTCAACTTCTTCCCTCTTATAAATATTCCGCAAATCAAAAAAGTAAGGGAGAACGAGCGATTCCTTGATCTTGTTCAAATCAAGGTTTCTAAATTGGTTCCACGGCGTAAGAATGGCGAGGGCATCCGCGCCTCTGGCCGCTTCATACTCGCTCTCCGCAAACGTCATCGATGCCTTAATGCCGGCAAGCCGCCATTCCGCTTCCTTCATTGCGGCGGGATCAAAAAGGCGCAGCTTCGCGCCCGCTTCCGCAAGCCGCTCGCAGATGGCGATTGCAGGCGACTCCCGCATGTCATCGGTGTTTTGTTTGAACGCCAATCCTAAAATGGCGATGGTTTTCCCGTGCAAATCGCCCAGTTCAGCCTGTATCTTTTCCGCCATGCGGAGTTTCTGCCGTTCGTTGGCGCTGATTGCGGCCTCGACAAGCGACACCGGTTCGCCATGCTCCCTGCCGATTTGCGCCAGCGCCCTGGTGTCTTTCGGAAAGCAAGAGCCGCCATACCCAGGACCCGGGTGGAGGAATTTGGAGCCTATACGCCCGTCCCTGCCCACAGCTTTGGCGACGTCCTGTACATCGGCGCCTGTTTTTTCACACAAATTCGCAATTTCGTTGATAAAGGTTATTTTCAGCGCCAGAAAAGCGTTGGAGGCGTATTTTATCATTTCCGCAGATTCAAGATTGGTTTCAATGTACGGCGTCTCGTTGAGGTACAGCGGACGGTACACGTCCTTCATAATGGAACGGGCTTTTTCGTTTTCCGTACCGATAACCACCCGATCCGGATGGGTGAAATCGTACACCGCGGTTCCCTCGCGTAGGAATTCGGGGTTTGAAACCACTTCAAAAGGTATCGCCGCTCCCCGCCGCGTCAGCTCTTCCTGTATCCATTCGCGCGCCTTGCGCCCGGTCCCGATCGGAACGGTGCTTTTGTCAACAACGACCGTCCATTTCCCGATAGTACGCCCGATTTCCCGCGCAACCGTTTCCACGTATTGCAAATCCGCGCTTCCATCGGCTGCGGGCGGGGTGCCGACCGCAATAAAAACCACCTCGCTCGCTTTTACCGCGCCGGAAAAGTCCGTGGTAAACGACAGCCTCCCTTCCTGCATGTTTCTTGCCACAATGCCGTCAAGACCCGGCTCAAAAATCGGTATAATCCCCTGCTTGAGCGCCTTGATTTTCTCACTGTCGCTGTCAACGCAGACGACCGTGTTGCCAAAATCCGCAAGGCATGCGCCCGATACGGAGCCGACATATCCTGTTCCTATCACCGCGATAGAGACCATCTTTCCTCCTAAAGGTTCCGTGCGGAAATAACATGTTCCACATGTTATTTCCGCATGTTTCCCAAGCCGCGGATCTACAATCCGTCAGCCATTTTTCTGAACATTTCGTTTTTTTGGTACAATTCTTCGTAATTTCCGCTGTCAACAATAACGCCCTTATCCATCATATAAATGACATCGCAGTTTCTTACCGTAGTGATGCGGTGCGCCACCATGATGATGGTTTTCTTATGCCCAATTCGTTTGATAGCGTCCATGATTGCGCCTTCCGTAACCCCATCCAACGCGCTTGTCGCCTCGTCGAGTATCAGTACCGTGGGGTTGTGGTACACGGCGCGGGCGATGCCAATACGCTGCCGCTGTCCGCCTGAGAGACGAATTCCCCGCTCTCCAATAACAGTTTCATATTTTCGCTCCAGTTCATTCTGTACAAAATCGTGGATGTTCGCAATTTTCGCCGCGTTCACGACATCCTTGTCATTTATCTTGTCCGGCGCGACGCCAAACGCGATGTTGTTCCGTATGGTGTCATCCGTCAAGTAGATGGATTGCGGTACATAGCCCAGATTCATCTGCCAGTTTTTCCGGTTTTCATTGGTTATTTCAACATCGTCAATAAAAATTTTACCCTCTTGAGGTTCCAAAAGCCCCAACAGTATGTCAATGAACGTTGTTTTTCCACATCCTGTCGAGCCGACCAGCGCCACCGAGGTGTTGGCTTTTATATGCAGGCTTTGATTTTTAATCACTCTTTTTTCAGCTTTTTCAGCGTTAGGATAAGAAAAAGCGATATTCTCAAGTCTGATGCTATTATGAAAATCCAATCTCGGAATGCCGTTGGAGAGCGGAACTCCTTCGGGAAGCTCGACCAATGTACGGTGCAGTTTGTCCAGCGTCGCCCGGTGATAGCGCAGCCCCGTGAAACAGCGGTAAATTTTCTGTAAATTCGGCAGCAACCGGTACGCGCCGAATGCGTAAACGGTTAATGACGGCAGGAAATCATCTATGCGCCGCCCCATAGCTATCATAATAATAATAATGCCGACAATACTGCCAAACGCGACCGTCTCCAACAGGAATTTTGGAAGCTCGGATACCGTGTCATTTATCGCATTGCTTCTCGCCACCCTTTTTGACGGTACGCTGAAAAGGTCAAGAAAAATCTTCTCTTTTCCCAATATTTTTACATCTTTTATCCCGCCGAATGTCTCAAGAACATATTTATTCCTGAGAACGCTCAAGGCGTAGCGTTCTTTTCCTTTCCGGTCAAGAAATTTCCTTATCGTATAGAAAATAAGAATATACAATAAAGAAAAAATAGCGCTGACGGACAGCGCGATAAAGGGATTTACGATAATCAGCAAAATAACGACCGCAACGGAAATCACCAAACTTGCGATGAGATTTAAAACATTCAACAGAATGTTGGAAATGAAATTGTTCACTTCGGTTAAAATTTGCTGGGTTATTGACGCGGCGTTTATATTCAGGAAAAAAGTATAGCGCTGCTTCAGGTATTTTTCAAAAAGTCTCATTGAAATAGAATGATTTCTCTTCCCTGTGTACGAATAGAGGACATAGTGAATAAAGGCGAGAGACAAATTGCTTAACGCCAGAATGATCACAACGGCGATGCCGAATGTGATGATAAACTGGGTGTCCGAAGAAAAATGTAAGAAACTATACACTTTTTCTAAATAAACATTGCTGTGGATCATGCCGGCGTTTGACAATATCGCCATAAACGGACCGATAGAGCCGACCCCGATTAGTTCGATAAATCCCATGGCGAGAATCAGAAGAAAAATAAAACCAAGCTGTTTTTTTTCACGACTGTCAAGAATATCGAAAATAAGTTTAAAATCAGGCATTTTGTCCTCTAATAGTGATGTCCCACGCCGATGAATATTTCATCGTATCCCGGCATTTTTCCGGTTTCAATTATTTTATTTATATTGTAACCGACGCTTAGGCGCACATAAAAACTGCGCCAGGCAAGCGGAAAGAAAATAATTTCAAAACCGGCCGCGCACACCGGCGCCGATGAAAAACGGCTGTCCTTCCAATCCGTATATCTTCCGCCGCTCCATGAAACCTCTCTTTTCCCCTGCAAAAGGGCCGCGTCAATAAACGGCGACACATGCATATCAAAATTAAAGTACCGCAAGGCCTTCACGCCAAACCATTCGGAGGGCGTGAAATGCAGGATTTGCAAAGGAAAGTCAGCGTTTAACAGGAGCATAAAACCGGCGTTTTCCGCTATGAGCGTATTGTCTCTTACGCCTCGGAGTTTGCTTCCGACCTCGGTATACGCAGGGTAACGTCCGCTCTTGAAATTATTGGTAAAAAACCATTGGTTAAACGACAAGCGCCCGGAAACGCCAAAAAAAGAAGCGATTTTTTTGTGCGCCTGCGCGCCGGCGCTGTAATCGACGCTCCAATCGTTTCTATACATATTATAAGTGTTTGAGTTGTCAAAGGAAGCGTCCAGTCCGTTCCTGAAATTTTCAAACCAATTTATTTTTCCAAAGCCAAGTCTATGGGAGAACGTCAGCGCCGGCCCTTTCCTCAACTCGTCCAGTTCCGTGAAATTGCAGTTGATTTTCCAAGTAATTTTTGGAGTGTACGTTATTTCTCCGAAACCGCCGGCCTCAAGACCTAAAGGAACTTTCCATGAGGAGATCAACGCGCTTGACGTATAAAACGGAGCGAATTCGCCGAATTCATTCTGGTACACCGTACCGTTTTCTTCGTTGAAAATAAAACTTTGTTCAAAACCAATCGTAATTGTCGTTCTTCTCCAGGGAATATCCATCGAAACGCCTGTAGTATTTTTATAGTACAGCGGCTCTCCGAATGTGTACGCAAGCTCATGATCAAAATTGAAATTCCATTGAAACCCCATGAATTTAAACGGCGTGTCAGAATCAATGCTGAACATTATGGAACCTTCATCCCACGCCTGCCGCGCTATGTCTTTGCCGTTATCCCAGTGATCCTCGTCAAGCATATAGCCGATATCCAAACGCAACGGCTGCATAGTGCCGAGAAAATTATAGTCCCTGATTTTCAACTCCACATCAAGCCCTTCGCTGGTGCTGTACTTTGGCTCAGGCAGCGCGATAAGATTTCTCGTATCAACGAGTTCCACCACAAGGTAGACCGGAATTTTGCCGCCCTCTTCTGGCTCTCCCACAGTGTAGGCGATGCGCACGGATTCCAGCACCCGTGTATTTAAAAGGGTTTGTTCTTTGTCCTTGATATATTTCTCCAGCTTTGTTTTGCCGGCGATCTCTTCCCCTTCATTGATTTGCGCGGCGCGGGACGCGGCCCACGCCTTGGTGCGCCCCGTTATCTGATACGCCACGTCGCTGATATAAAAAACCGCTTGATCCTCATCCGCGTCATGCCGCGCTTTACCGCCGCCTTCCTCTTCCTGAGCGTACAGCGGCGCCATCATAAGGAAGGGTAAAAGGCATGAAAAAAAGAAACTGTTTCTTTTTTTCATGCGGCTTCTCCGTTGATAATATGGAGTATTTTTTCCATCTCCGCCCTCTCATTTTTTTCTATAAAAACGACGCCGCAGCCGCGTTGTTCCGGGACGACAAAGGCGAGATTGCCCGCTTGTTTCTTCTTGTCATTAAACAGAGCCTCCATGAAGCGCCCGGCGTCCTTCATGCGGGGGTGCGGCGCCCGCGTCTCATAACCGAATGAGTCCAACAGCCCGGTGATTTTTTCAGCGCGGTCGCATCCGGTCACGCCGAGCGATTGCCCCAGATCGCAGGCGCGCGCTATCCCCCACGCCACCGCTTCCCCATGAGTGAGGCGCCCAAGTCCGACTGACGCTTCCAGGGCATGCCCGAAGGTGTGTCCAAGGTTCAAAAGCCTGCGCCGGGTTCCGGTCTCTTCCGGATCCTCTTCAACGATGCGCCCTTTTATTTCAACGGATCTCGCTATACATGCGAGCAGTTCGCCCCGCAGGAAACTGTCTCGCGCCATGTTCGCCGGAAAATCCGGCGAGGAGAATGCGCCGTTCAGACGCCCAACGCGGTCAAGAAAATCATCGTTGTCATCCAAAACGGCGGTCTTTAAAAGCTCGGCGAATCCGGATTTCCATTCCCGTCCGGGCAGTGTGGACAAAGCTTCCAGCGGCATGATGACAAGCGGGCTTGGATAAAAGGTTCCGATAAAATTTTTCATGCCGAAAAGGTCAAAACCGGTTTTGCCGCCCACGGCGGCGTCAACCATACCAAGCAATGTGGTGGGTGCCAGCGCGAGTTTTGCGCCCCGCATGTACACCGAAGCCGCGAATGCCGTCATATCGGTTATTACGCCGCCTCCTACGCCTATGAAAACGCCGTCCCTTCCGAGTCCCGCGTCCCTCGCGGCTTTCAGTATCTTTTCGACATTCGCCCAATTTTTGGCGCTTTCCCCGGCCGGCAACGTACATATTCCGCATGAGCGCGCGATGGCGGGCGCGATAGCGGGCGCGATTTTGGCCGCAATGCCGGCGGTATTCTCGTCGCAAACAAGCAAACGGGCGCCTCCGCCATCAGCGCCGCCGTCAAGTATGACGTGAATAGCATCAATAGCTTCTTCTATATAAATTATTGACGCAACGCCGCCAAATGTGAAGATTAAATTCATATACTATATAATATAGCATATTTTAGGATTGAATACTAGAAAAAAAACTGAGCGAGAGGGCGGCTTCACTCGCGCCGCTGGCAAGCGGCTAAAGACGCCAGCCTCACGCCACCAGCACATCAAGACTTGTTGTAATGAACTTGAGCAGACTCGACCGAAAAAAGATGTCCTGATTCCCAACGCCTTCAAGATAGGCGTTCCAGCATTCGGTAAAACCAACCGCGTCTTTCCGGTCAAGGGGCAGCCGTTTCCCTATGAGGAGGCTTTCGGTGTTTTTATCACGCAACACTACATCGCCCGCAAACACGACGCGCAAACCGGTGAGCGTATTCTTCTCGCTGCGAACCAAGAAGACCGCGCCGCCGGCAGATTCGCCAGACTCATGGCGCTTGAATTTTTTGTATGCGGAATAATCCCACGGCTCAAGGGGGATGCGGATGCGGGTGAGCAGTTCCTGTTCGTTTAGGGCAAGGGATTCAGAAAGGGAAGAGAAACGGGAAGCGGCGATCCAGCGGGCGGACGCGGCGCAACGGAGTTCGTAAAGTGCGTCAAGCCCGATTAAAGGCGCGGAAGCGTCGAGCCTTCTTGCCTTATAACAGAGATTGCCGCCGATGGTCGCAATGTTGCGAACTTGGGATCCCGCGATAAGTTCAAGGCAACGGATAAACACTTCAGGCACGGCTTTTCCAAGGCGGATGATCTCATTCAACGTAACCATCGCTCCCAATTCAAGATAGCGTTCCGTGCGGGTGATGCGCCGCAGATCCGCAAGCTTGTCAAGGCACAGGATATTGTGCGGCAGGCGCGCGACCCGTCCCCCCTGACGCCGCATAATTTCCGTGCCGCCGGCAAACGGCGCCGCATCCGGGAATTTGCTCCACGTGGAAAAAAGTTCTCCGAAACTGGCCGGGAAAAACAATTGGTTGTTACGAGAAACGTCCATAGAGTCTTCTTTGCCGTATATCGGCAATCGCCGATACCGCGTTTATGAGCGATTCGGGTTCAGTACACCGGCATTTCAAGCCTTGAAATCCAAGCAAAATTTCTTTGCGCGAGGGATGGGGAATTTTCGAGAGCAACATCTCAACCGCCAGAATTTTGCCGGTTTCGCAGTATCCGCAGGTTTCCACAGCAGCCTGAGAAAATCCCGTGATGATGTCCTCGTATTCGTTGTTTTGCGAGAATCCTTCTATAGTGATGACTTCGCTTCCATGTACGCGGAACGCGGGTATCAGGCATGATTTGACAACTTCTCCGTTAAAAATAATCGAACAGGCGTCACACCTTCCGCAGAGACAACCGGCTTTCGCGCCCAAGAGCGAAAAGTCTCTGCGTAAAATGTCGATGAGCCTGATGTTCGCATCGACACGAACGACGACGTCTTCGCCGTTCAAAATGAAGCCTATGGTCACTTTTTGTCTCCTTGGACAGCAACCCAAATGTCTTCCGGGCGCAACGGAATTTCCTCGAACACATGATCCAAAGACTGAGAAACAGCCTGCGCGTACGCCGCGGGAATCGTACAAAAGGGAATCTCTCCTATGCCCTTTGGTTTGCTCGCCTTTTTCGCGCTTTCCAAAAAACTCACTGCTATGGGCGGGATGTCTATAGGAGAAGGGATGTCGTAGTTGTACATGAATTCGTCGCTGATCGCGCCGTCTATGTACGAAAGTTTTTCCCGTGAAGCCCAACCGAGCGCATGCATTGCGGATACAGCGACGGCTCGACGGGCGTGTTGTTCCGATAAAATGCGTCCTCCATCAATACAGAGCCAAATTCCCCGTATTTTTGGGATATATGTCGCCTGTTCGATCTCAATTTCCACTACGGCCGCGCCCCAGCTTATGGGTGAAAAGGCGTTTTTATCAACCGCGTATGTGCGAATAGACTGTGCGCTTCCACTCCATGCATGGATATTGGACGGCTTGACGCTCCGGCTTATGACAAACGGAAGCGCCGCGCGCCCCCGCTCTTTTTTGAGCGCAAGACAACAACGCGCCGCGAGCCGCGTTATGACCGCAATAGTACGGGAAGCGCTTGAGGGGCCTGAGTCGGGCGCGGCGTCGGCGCTTTCGTTGTTCACGGTTACGGAATTTTCGTCTAAAGCCAGTATCTTTGCGGCAAGAAGCCGTACAACCCGCTCCCATGACCCGTTTGACGGCGCCGCAGAGGCGCGAATTTCCAACGTATCGTCTTCTTTGAGAGTCGCTTCGACCGTATAGTTCCCTTTATCCGCTCCTGAAGCGTGAAGAAAACCGCTTCCCTGATACGCCGCGGCTACGCCTATGCCCCGGAACGGCGCGGCGTTGTTTTCCCGTACGCGCTGTCTTAACAGTTCATAGGACGCCCATTTCCGCTTGTAATCGCTCATCGCCTCAACCGTTTCCATGACCGCATCCATATTACCCTGGTCTTGAATGGGGATGCCAATGGCAAGCCTTTTGTTTTTTCTTAAAAAGTGCCGCTTGCGCCATTCGGCGGGGTCTATGCGGAGCGTGTCCGCCACACGGGAAGCGTGGCGTTCCGCGGCAAAAAAGCCTTGGGCTAAACCAAAGCCCGAAAAAGGACCCTGTACCGGCACATTGGTTTGCGCGCACTTCGCCTTCATTGAAATAAACGGCGTTTGATAAAATCCCAATGCGCCGAGGCAGGTGTTGTCCACAATTTCATTCGTAAAAACACCCGCCGCGCCCAAGTCGGCGGCCACGGATATATCATTTCCCAAAAGATCGCCCTTCTCGTCCAGACTGCTGGTTATCCTGATTTCCGAGGCGTTGCGCTTGGGCGAAAAACGAAAATCTTCTTCACGGGTAAGGCAGAGCCGCGCCGGCTTGCCGGCGGCGAATGCCGCAAGCGCCGCATGGCAGCTTATCAGAGACGGATACCACAGCTTTCCGTCAAAGTGCATACTGGTATTGTAGAGGACAACCGTAATCATCTCAAGCGGGAGTTTCAACATTTTGCCCACAGAACGCCTCACGTGAAACGCCCATTGTGTCGCGGTATGGATGGTGATTTTACCTTGCGAGTCAATGGATGCCACCGCTGCATGGGGCTCCGCGTACCAATGCTCCTGGACGCCGGTTCTGTACACACCCTGTACGGTCGTTTTCACCGTATCCGTTTTAAACGGAGCGCCCAAAAGGATGGTTCTTTCCGCGAGGACAACGCCGTCAAACGCGCTGGCGCCGCTGTTCGTAGAAAGGTTTGAAAATGAGGGCTTTTCTTCTTCACAGACGATTTCGCATTGAGATGCGTATTTCTCTACTTCCACCTCATTCGGTCCCACAAGCAGGGCGACCGGCTCTCCTATATAGGAGAGCTTTTCCGCGAGAACCGGCGCCGGAAAATCGTCAATTTCGTTTACGCCGGGTATGTCGTTTGCGGTGACAAGCATATAGCTGGGAGGCATATTCGGCGGGCGGTTTATACTTTTTACCACTCCTTTTGCGACAGGAGAACGAAGGGTAACGGCAAACCACCCGCCCTGCGGATAGATGTCAGTGACGAATTTTTGCGTCATTCTACGCCGGGCATGTCGTTTAACGCCAAACGCGCCGCGCCGCAATTCGCTCTGCAATCTGCGGCGCGGCGCGGCGGTTCACGCTGGATGCGTCACGAGCGATCATGGTCAATGTTCTTGCTGATTCGGGATTTCCCGCTTCCTCTGGGAATGCGCTTCCACAGGGTCGTCACAAGGAAGACAAGAATCGCGGAACCCGCCGCCTCAAGGCCGCCGTTTGCTACGGCCACCGGAATTATCACCTCCCACGGGAGAATCCCCAAAATTCCAAACCCGCAAAGAACCAGCGCCGTATTGACGATGCTCCCTATTATCGCGGCGGCGATTATGGCGGCGGATTCCAACGCCGGATTGACAGCGGCCGGTTTCACCGCCGGCGAGGGCTTCTTCAATTGCCCGCTGATGAGCGCGTAAACCAGCCACGCCACGGGACCAATCAGAATGCGCGGGACTATCGCAATAAAGGGATAGGTGGCAAACGCCATGTCTATGGGCGACGCCGCCATGAGCGCGGATTGAATGACGCTGAACACGCCAAACAAAAGCCCTATGAAAAATCCGGCGAAGGGACCTTCCAGAATCGCGCCTATAATGACCGGCGTCTGCAAGATGGTGATTGCCGCTCCGAAGGGAAAAACAATAAAACCCAGCCCAGTCGTCCCAAGCGCAATTACAAGCGCCGAGAGAACGCCGGTGACCGCTATGTTTTTTACCGTAATACTCATAGCGTGACACGAGGGACTCGAACCCCCTACCTGCTGCTTAGAAGGCAGCTGCTCTATCCGGATGAGCTAGTGTCACAAGGCGAAACCGCCATCAACTTCGTCAATGCCAAACCATACTGGAGGACAGTTTAGACAATTTTTTTAATATAATCGGCGCCGCGCGGGTATTTCTTCACCGTACAAGCGGTTACGCCTTGCCGCCTCGAAAATAAGCCCGCGTCGTCCGTTTATAAGCGCCTTCGTCCTCGCCTCTTGCGCCTCGAAAGTAAACCCGCACCTGTTTATAGGCGCCTTCACCCTCGCTCTTGGTTTCAACATCGGCAATATCGTTGAGCGTAGTGTGAATAAGACGGCGATCAAACGGATTCATGGGTTCAAGCAGAATGGAGTTTTTCGTTTCCCGCACCCGATCCGCGACGGTATAGGCGAGGCGCACCAGCGACTCTTCCCTGCGGATACGGTAGTTTTCACTGTCGAGGATCACCCGCACCTCTTCCCTGCCGAGCTTGCCCGCGTAAATGTTCACCAAAAGCTGCAAGGCGTCCAAGCTCTTGCCCTTTTTTCCGATTAAAATAGACGAATTCTCCGAATCAATTTTAAGACCGATTTTATGATCTTCGCGGAATTGGACGCTTATCTTTCCCGGATACCCCATTTTTTCAATAAGGGTCTCCACAAATTTGATCAGCTTTTGTTCAAATTCAGTTTGGTCCGCAGGATCGCTGAAACCAGTTTGGCGATTTCCTTCACTTTCTTTTTCCCCCACACACGGAGCGGCGTCTTGCGCGCGCGCCGCCTGATTTGTATGGATTTTGATTTTTACAAATCCTTTTTTGAACAACCCGCCGCGTTGAATCTCAACGATTTCAACATCAAAAGCACCTTTTTCAAGTCCCAATTCCGCCGCAGCCCGATCTATAGCCTCTTTTTCAGTGCGGCCTTCAAATTCATACACCATATATTTTCTCCCGTAGGCGTTTCCCACCATATGTCCCAAGGGCGGCAGTTTTGGGAAAGCACCCTGTATTTTAAAACTTTCCTAAGAACGGATCGCTCACCGCTTTTTTTTCTTCTTGGGCGGCAGTTTAAGCGATTCTTCAGCTTGAGCCGCAAGCGCGGCGCGTTGGGGCGCAAGGTACTTATTCAACGCCAACTGCTGAATCAAGGTCAATACATTGGACATGATCCAATAGATGAGCAAGCCGGAAGGCACATCGTACAAAATAAAAAAGAACATTACCGGCATACCGTACATCATTATTTTCATCTGCATACCGCCCGCTTGACCAGGCGTCTGGGTAATCTTGCCGTAGAGAAGCTGGGAAGCCACATAAATAAAGGGCAGGGCGCGGATAGCTGTCCAGCCGAGGAACGGCAGGCTGAAATTATTCGGGAATGAGAACACGGCTTCGGGCAGGGAAAGATCCGGTATCCAGCCCGGAATAAACATGGCGCCGCGCAAATCAAAGTGGGTGTTAAACAGGTTGTACATCGCAAAGAAAATGGGAATCTGAATCAACATGGGAAGACAGCCCGCCATGGGGTTGTACCCTTCCTTTTTGTAGAACACCGCCATTTCCTGATTCAGCTTCTGGGGGTTGTCTTTGTACTTGGCCTGTAAGTCTTTGATTTTTGGAGACAGCGCCTGCATACGCAGGGTGGACTCGGAGCTTTTGCGGGTAAGCGGGAACATAATCACTTTTACCAGCAGCGTAAGAAGAATAATGGCGACGCCGTAGTTAGGTATAATTTTGTAAAAAACCATGAGAAACCATTTCAGCCCCGTCTCAAGCGGGGCGAGTATGCCGGACGTGTTGGCCGCCTTAATAAGCTCGGTGTTGGTGAGGTTGAAGCTGTTTTTGCCGTTGTTGTACACCGCGAGGGCGTCTTGAGATTTTGGCCCCATATAGAAGCGGTAGGTGTCTTCGGTTCGGGACCCGTTCAGGCTTGGACGGATGATATACAGCCGGGAAGCCCCGGGGATTCCCGGCTCCGGTTTGGTGGAAAACGCTATATCAAACTGAGCGGGATAGGGAATGGCGATGAATGTAAAGTACTTTCCCGCGATGCCCGCCCATGAAGGTCTGTTGCCGATAATGACCGGTCCATTGTCATTTACTTTTTCCTGTTTCAGCTTGCCGTTTGTATAGGTGTAATAATGCCGGTACTCATAACGCTGATCGAGCTTGTCAAAAGCGGGCCCAAATTGCGGCGCGGACGCCAACGTATAGGATACGCCGGAGAAGTTAAAGCTCATTCCCTGAGCGCCGTCCAATGTAATGGTGAGCTCAAACATGTATTCATTGGGTTTGAATTCATACCGTTTTATCAACCGGAACGCGTCGTTTCCAGAGCCGCCGGCGCCGGTTGCAACAAAGTCGCGGTAAAATTCAACAATGTAACTGGAAACGCGGCGCATATTGAAAAACGATGTTACGGGCGTTGTGTTAATGCCGCCGAACGCGATGGCAAACGCATGGGATTCGCGCTCGCCGCCGCTTAACGCCATTTCCACAAAATCCTCTTTATCGCTGTGTTCCTTGAGTTTATAAGAAACTATATCGCCCCCGGCGTTGCTCAACGTCGCCACAACAAGTCCGTTGTCTATGGTTATCCGCTCTTCATGATCTGGCGCTTCC
>JAIRLZ010000214.1 GCA_031259035.1 Treponema sp.
GGGCCGCTTGCTGCTACTCACCCCCCCGCCACCGGACGCGCCGGTTTTACGGTTGTCTTTGCCGCCATATGCGACGTACACCTCTCATAGCATCAATTCCCAATACCCAACATCAAGCCATTGGTTGAGCTTAAAGCCGATTTCACGGAAGTGGGCTATCTTGGTAAAGCCGAATTTTTCATGCAAGCCCACGCTTCGCTCATTGGGTATGGTGATGCAGGAAACGACGGCGTGAATGTTCATCTTTTTCACCTCGTCAAGAAGAGCGGCGAGCAGCCGCTTTCCAATGCCGCGTCCTTCGCAACCGTGTTTCAGGTAGATCGTGTCTTCCACGGAAAAACGGTAGGCGAAACGTTCCTTGAATATGTTGACATAGGCGTAGCCCAACACATCGCCGTCTTCCTCCCACACCAGCCACGGATACGAGTCGGAAATCGTCTGAATCCGCTCTTCCATATCCCGCGTCTCAAGTATGCGCTCTTCAAACGAGACAACCGTCCGCGCTATATAGTAATTGTAAATTTCGCCAAGCGCGCGGGCGTCTTTGCGCTGAACAGGGCGTATCATACGGCGCCCCCGGCTGTCAAGCCGTTTTTGGTTCTGAACGCCGCCTTATATGCGCGTAATTTCGCCATTGCGCGGTTCATACTGTTTTTTTGTATCATCCAATTTTCATTCTTCCATAAAGACGGTTTTTAGGCTTATTTCAAAACGCTCCCCTGTGTGTTTTGAAAAGGCTTGGAAAAAACAGGAAACCTCTGGAAACTCCGGTCGAACCGCAGGTTCGCGTTTTGGAACAGGCTCAGAGGTTCCCTGTTTCTAAACAACAACCGCTTTAAAAAATAACAAAAAACGCGGGTTTTTTAAAAATCAGCGTTTTTTGGAAGACTTGTTCAAGAACCAACCGGGTTCTTGAACAAGCCCATTATATCATGCTATAATTTTAAATGTCTAGAGTCCTTTATCAAAAGCCGCGCGAAGCGGCGCGGAACGTTTGCGCTGAAGGACTGGATTCATACTGAAGGAGAGTTTATGAAAAAGAAACCATATGGTTTGATTGTGGTCATGTTTTTGTTTTGCGGCTCATTCGGATTTGCCGAATCAATTTCGCTGAACGATTTGCAAGATAGATTTGATGGATTTTCAGAGGCGCTGGCCAAGTCGCTGCCATTTAACGCAAACATAGGACTCAACTGGTCGGATGCGTATATAGGGCAGTTCCTTGACGCGCCGCCTCATTTTGGGGTCGGCCTTTCAGCCGGCGCCACCACTATAGATGTTGACGCGGCGACTGATCTGTTGAAATCTTTTGATGTCCCGTATCGCCTTTCCTTTCTCCCGCTTCCCGCCTATGTTGTGGAAGGGCGTCTTGGCGGGTTTATCATTCCCTTTGACATCGGCGTGAAATTCGGGGCGCTGCCGGACGCGCCGCTTTTGAAGGACTCCGGCGTGGATATAAACTTTTTGCTTGCGGGCGCTGATTTCCGTTACGGACTCATAAAACAGGGGGTGGCGCTTCCCAATGTTTCCATCGGATTCGGCGTAAATTATCTGAAGGGCGGAATTTCCGCGCCAGCCGGCGATGACATGTCTTTTACATTTAACGATCACACTCTTGCGTTGGCCAAACCCAGGGTGGGACTCTCATGGGAAACGGTGACTCTGGAGTTGAAGGCGCAGGTCTCAAAGCAAATACTGATCATCACCCCCTATATTGGGGCGGGTGTAAGCTACGCCGTTGTGTCAAAGGCGGGCTATGACGTAAAAACACGGGCAACCTATGACGGCGACGACATTGAAGCCGACGACATCGCCGAAATTCGAGAAGCCATTCCCGGACTCAAAAACATTAGCGGCGAAGGCTTTTCTTCGTCCTATAATCGACATGACAGTTGGGGAATCAAACTTTTCGGCGGGCTGTCTTTCAATCTTCTCATTGTCAAAATCGATCTCACCGGAATGTTCAACCTTCTCGATCAGAATTACGGCGTGACCTTGGGCGTCAGGGCGCAGTTATAGCAAAACCGCGGGGGAATCAACTGCCGGTTGCCGCTTGTCCCATAAATTTTGAATTCCCTCTTGACAACCGGTGTAGGGAATCGTATTATAAAAGCTGGTGATATTTGTAAAAAGAGGTGTAGCGTGTCGACTATATTAACCTATAAACGTTTGGAAAATAACGCTGTCCAAAAGGTAAAACGCGCTTTTATATTGATGGGAAGAGGTATGGGCATCTTTTTTAAGGCTATATTCAGAGGCTTAAGCAAGCGATATACGATAGTACTGGTTCCTCATTCCGAAAAGAAAGTCTACAATATTCATATTTCAGTTCTTGCTGTGATCTGTATTGTTTTGGCGCTCGCGGGCGGCGCGGCGGCGCTTTTCTGGTATGGGGCGTCGTCGAATGTGGGGGGCATGGTTACGGTTGCGAATAAGGACAGCAGGCTTAAAGAGACGCAGGCGAGCCTCGATCAGCTTCGTGAGGAAGCCGCCTTAGTCATGCGGGCGGCGCGTGGATTTGAAGCCGCGCTTTCCGGCGCGCTTTCCACGCTTGGCGCCGATATGCCCGCCTTTAAAGAAGACAATTCAGGCGCGGGCGGGGATCTGTCGTCATTTTTCGACATACAGGAGACGCCAGAAGGCGTCCTTCAAGAAGTAAACGATATGCGCGGGCTTAGAAGCTATCTCGATTCAGCCACTGTACCGATCAAGGAAATCGGCGCTCTTATTTACTCGCACAACGCCTTGCTGACGGAGATTCCCAGCATCTGGCCCATAAAAGGCGGCATCGGGCATATATCCATGAACTTTGGTCAAAACGAAAACCCCTTCACCGGGCAATTTTATATTCATAAAGGCATTGATCTTTCCACCTACCGGCAGGGCGATCCGATTGTTACGACTGCCGACGGGCAGGTCGTTACGGTGGATTTTGATCCGGGCGGATTTGGAAACTATGTCATCATCAAGCACAAGCATGGATTTTACACCCGTTACGCGCACATGCTCAGCGTGCGCGTGAAAACAGGGCAGCGCGTTCAGCAGGGTGACGTTATAGGCTACATAGGAAACACCGGTCTTTCAACCGGACCCCATGTTCACTACGAGGTGCATATAGGCTCCGATGTGGTCGATCCCTATAGATACCTCAACATACGTGACACCCTCATCAAACCGGTTGAAAAGTAGGCGTCCATGGCACATGAATTTTCAGTGAATACCATTATAGGCCCACATTCCAGCGTTGTAGGCGATGTTGATTCCGCGGGTTTTACCCGCGTGGACGGCAGTTTGCGCGGCAACCTGAGAGCGAAGGGCAGGGTGATTATCGGCGAGAAAGCCCGTATGAAAAGCGATGTGGCGGGAACCTCCATTACCATAGGCGGAGTGGTGTACGGCAACGTCATTGCCAGCGAGCGGCTTATCATTCTTTCAAGCGCCCTGGTGTTGGGCGACATCATTACGCGGCGCATTCAAGCCGATGAAGGCTGCTTGATTCACGGCAGGGTGTCGGTTTGCACGAGCGATGAGCAATGGGAAAAAACCTTGTCCAAGTACCGCGACATGCGGGGTGTGCTTTCCGCGCTTTCAATAGCGGCAAAAAAGCAAAAATAAGGCGTTGAAAAACGAATGAGGGCGCTTGTGGACAAAATAGAAAGCGCCGCTCCATTTTTTAATCCTGTTTCATATTCAGGGCTTAACAATGAACTGAGAAAGACCCAAAACAAGCCTGGAGTTAAGTCAAAATCTGTATTCCGCACTCTTTTGGAGCGGGCGGATGAGGAGACCGAAGTTCCGGATGCGCGGAGCTTGCCGGTTACTGAAGAAACCGTCAGCCAACTGCTTGAAGACGTCCACAGCGCGGGTGACGCTCTGAGAAAGCGTCCTTTGCCTGCGGAAATCTTGAAGTATAGACAGGCGGTGCGGAATTTTCTTGCATTTATTGTACAAAACACCTATGATATAGAAAAACAGTATACGGGCGTGAGCCTTCGCAAGCGGAAGGAAAAGACGCTTGTTCAAATTGTAGACAAGAAACTCGATCAATTGGCGGCGGATATTCTTGCGGGTCAGCGCGATCAGCTTGCAATTCTGACGCGCCTTGAAGAAATCACCGGTATTCTGGTAGACTTGCTTCAGTAAAGGCGAGGTGACATCATGAGCGATTATTTAGATGATGATATTATTGATTTTGATGATTCCGAAGAATTGGTGGAACAGATTGCCACTGTTATTGTTGAGAACCGCGAGATTATGCCCGATACGCCCGTGTACCGGTTGCGGCTCTTCTACTCCAACGAGACGTTTCTTGCGGCTTATAATGGGGAAATCCTTGAAAATGGGCGCATGGTGATTGTGCCGACCCGCTACGGCAGGGACTTGTCCAAGGTTATGGGGCAGATAAGGAAAGGCCCCTATTTTTCGGAAATGGCTGTCATAGAACGGCTTGCGACAGACGAAGACTTGAACAAAGCCGCAAACAACAAAATTCTGGAAGAAGAAGCCTTTGCCATATGCAAAGAAAAGATAGCGGCGCACCGCCTTGATATGAAGCTGGTGTCCGTGCATTATCTTTTGGAAGATCCCAAGATACTGTTTTTTTTTACCGCTGACAACCGCGTTGATTTTCGGGAACTGGTCAAGGATATGGTGAGCGTGTTCAGGGCGCGCATTGAGTTGCGTCAAATCGGCATACGCGATGAGGCGCGGGTTTTGGGGGGGCTTGGCATCTGCGGCAGGGGCTATTGTTGCCACGCCATTTCCGACAAACTGAAACCCGTGTCGATCAAAATGGCGAAAGATCAGAACTTGTCCCTTAATTCCATGAAAATATCGGGTCCTTGCGGACGCCTTTTGTGCTGCCTCTCCTATGAACATGGCTTCTATTGCGAACAGCGCCGCTCATGCCCCCAGGAAGGAATGAAGATGTCTTACAATGGTACACTGTGGCGGGTGCTGGAAGTGAATGTGGTTTTGGGAAAGATAAAACTTGTCGCGGAAGATGGCAGCCAACTGGATGTCCCTATTTCATCATGTGAAAAAGTAGATGGACACTGGCGAATACATAAAGAATGAACTGCCGCCCCGAAAAGCGGATGGGACGCCCACGCATTTCAATAAGGAACTGTTCAGAAATAACATGACCGTTTGGTCATGTTATTTCCTAATTGCATAAGCAATTGAAACAAAATACTGTGCATGTTGTTTATGAACAGTTCCTAAGCCTCGGCGCGGCGTTTTTTGTCTTTTTTGTTATGCCGCGCTTTTAGAGAGCGCGGCGAACTGCATTTTCATCTAGCAGTTTGTTGCGTTTCGCGCATAAAACCTCCTAAAATCGACTAAAAGACGATTTTTTACCTTGCAAACTGCCAGGCGGAAACTGCCAGGCAGAAACTGCCAGGCAGAAACTGCCAAGAAAACGAAGTTTTCTCGCAACCCCTTTATCGGGGTTTCTATGGCTTTTTCCAACGAAAAAACCATAAAAACCCACAAGCGCAACAGGCTGCTAGGGGCGGCAGGTATGCCCGTAATATTATAACGTGTTATTATAGCGCGAGTTACATGTTTTTTTTGAACGGCGGTTTTCCAAAATGGGAATATTCGTTATACATATTCCAACCGAGTCCTATATATGGTTTTATGCCGATAATAGGGGCGAATGTCCATTTTGATGTGGTTGACTCGGCGCTGGAAAGCGTCCAATCCGCAACGGTACAGGTGACATTTACACCAAGAACAACACAAAAAATATCTGTTACATCCAATTTCACATTAGCATTGCCGCCTAGCCCGAAATCAAGGGACACTACGGAATAGTCATCTTCGGCGTCCTGTTTACGGTAATCACATGCTTCCATGCTGAAATCAAATCCAACGCCGTATCGAAAAGTCAACACATCATTCAAATTAACTCTAAACCCGGGTCCAACTACAATATCTTCAATGACGCTATTGTAGTTGAGGATGCCGTCTTTCACACTTGATGAATTAAATAGCCCCCCTAGATGAAAAAACATCCCGGGCTGTTTATCGTCCCAAAAACCGTATGTTACAAGGCTTATTCCTAACGCATTGGTAAAACTTCCGGTTGGTCTTGCGGTATTTTCTGTTATATCAAAAACGCCGCCATACGCAAAACCTAAGGAAAAATCACTTTCTTCGTACGAAAACAGATTTGAGACGAGAACCAGTCCGCACAAAACAAAGGCAATGATTATTCTTTTCATCTACATCTCCTTAATGAATTCTTGATTTTGTAGCACTACGAACATAAGATACAATGAGAAATAGTTAATGTCAAGCGAAATTTTAAATAATTTTGAAAATTACGCTTTTCAATCAGAGTGTTCGCACTCGTTTAAATGAGAATACCCCCCCCCCCTGCCAGCGCCACCATTAAAAAAAATGCAACGGAGTTATTATGGACTCTGATACGGAATGTGAGGGGCCGCGAGACAAGGAAATTCGCTTGGCCTCTCCCATTTGAGGATAGGCTTGCCAAGCCGATTGCGAGCCGCCCTCGTTTGTGGAGGGCTTGGGGCGGCCAAAGGGAAAACTTTGAAAAAAGTTGTGAATTCCCTTGATATAAAATCATAGGAGGCCGCCCCGCTTTTTCATGTACATTAAAGGGAACCTCTGGAAACTCCGGTCGAACCGAAGGTTCGCCAACCGAAGGTTCGCCAACCGAAGGTTCGCTAACCGCAGGTTCCCTAAAGCGGCTTTCCCAAACACTGACGCCTTAGGGCGCGTTTTGGGAAAGCCCCCATAGACAGACTGGTTTAACAATTGAGCCTGTTCCAAAACGCAAACTACATGTGCGAACACGAGTTCAGCGAACCTGCGTTTGCGAACCTGCCGGTTCGGGTTAGTTTTGGAGCAGGCTTTTGGAGAAAATCGCTCATTCTTTATGAGTTGGGCATGTGCGGTTTATCCAATGTTCTCCAGGGGTAAGAAGCTGTTCCAAAACTGACGCCATAAGGCGCGTTTTGGGAAAGCCTCATTTGTCCGCCCTTTTCAAGACGGCGTGACGAGAAGCGGCTTGACGCGCCGCAATGAAAAAGCCCTCCGCGCGGGAGGGCTTTTTCATCATTTCCGAATCATCACTGGAGCTTGCACTTCTCAATAACTTCTTTCACAACGCGATCAAGATCGGCGTAGGGAACCTGACAGGTTCCCACCTGATGATGACCGCCGCCGCCGTATTTCAGAAGCATACTGCCGACGTCAACCGTGGACGTCTTATTGATGACGCTGTAGCCCACCGTCACCGCCGCGTTCACCTTTTCCTTTCCATCAACCGTCCACACGGAAATGTTTTGTTCGGGGAACAGCGTATACACAATAAACCGGTTGCCGGCGTAAAGCGGTTCGACCCCGCATAGATTGATGACAATCACATTGTCATCCGCATAGGCATGTTCCCTCATCATGGCTTTGTACTTTTCAGCATGTTCAAAGTACAACTCAATCCGTTCCTTCACGTCTGGAAGCTCAAGTATCTGGTCGATCCTCATGGAGCCGCAGGCAAGCGCAAGTTTTTCCATGAGCTCGTAGTTGCTGATGCTGAAATCCTTGAATCTGCCGAGCCCGGTACGCGGATCCATGATAAACCCCAGCAAAATCCACCCTTTTGGGTCGAGAATTTCATCAAGAGTGAGATCGCCTGAATCCACCTTGTCAACATATTCGATCATACGGGAAAATCGCCGTATGGCGGGGTTTGCGTCTCCCCCATAAAATTCATAGACGACCCGCGCGCAGCTCGGCGCTTTGCGGGACACGCCCTCAAAATACACCTTGTGTCCAAGCCGTTCAGTCTCACTTGAATGATGATCAAACCACAAGGCGCATCCCTTAATATAGGGAATGTTCGCCAGAATATCGTTGTCCGTGGCTTGGACAAGACCGTCTTGTATATCTTTGGGATGTACAAATTTCCATTCATCAACATATCCTAAACATTCTAAAATGGCGCCGCACGCCAAACCGTCAAAATCGGAACGGGTTAATAGTCTCATAGCGCAATCCTTCTCTATTTGCAGTTGTACTAGTATATAGCAAGCAAGACCAGCAAATCAAGTGGTCAAAAACCAACCGCCCGCTTCAACGCCGGACGTTTCAGGCAGCCGGCTTACCTTGAACAAATTCGGGCGGAGGGTAATGTCGCTTTTTTCGGAAGATGCTTCGTAAAAGGAAATTCTTGCATCGGGGCGGATGGCAAGCAGAACATCGGCGACCGCATTCACCGCAATGCGGTTTTGCTCGTCCGGTGTAAACGCCCGGCATGTAGGGCAGGAGCACCACGCATTGATCCCGCCATTTCTTAAAACGTCGGAAACGCCCTTTTGTCCAATTCTGTCTGACCAAAAGTGATAAACTTTGACGTCTTGGCATCTCAAGAAAAGCTTTTTCGCCTCTTTTTGCAAAACCTTGATGGTTTCAGGCGCGGTGGGACAAAAATTGACAGCCTTGTCCCGCCTGCCATCCGTCATACGGAACATCTCTTTATGAAGGAAAAGAGAATGGCGCGCCAAGTTTGACAGTTCCCAGCCTCCCACCTCAACAGCCACATCATATTTTTTCGCGGCTTTGTATATCTGTCCAAAAAGATGTCCCGCCGGGTTTATTGCCAAAGGAAGCGCCACGGCGTCTATCCTGTTCCGCGCCGCCCATACGATCCACTCTTCCCATTTTTTAACGGATTGCATGGTAAAAAGAAGCCGCCTCTTGGCGCGTACGTCAGCGGTCGAATTGCCATAACCGTGATCCTCATCCAAAATGTACGCGTGACCCGTGTTCCTGTCTTTACGCGGGACTTCTTCAAGGGAGGGCGCTTTCCAGCAAAAACCGAGGTTCGCAAGAAAATCAAACACCCCGTTGTAAAGCCCTCGAACAGAATCTCCTTCTATATTCAGCCGTTCCCTCTCCAGCCTCCACGAAAATCCAACGCCATTTCCCGCCCCAAAACGCAGAATGACAAGCGGCGCGTGTGTCGAAAAAAGCGTATGCGCCGCGTGCGCTTCCAACACAAGCGGCGGTCTCTGTTTGACGCCGGATTCTATACGCAAAATCTCAATGCGGCGGGCTAATTCATCCGCCGGCTGCCGGATAGAGGGGTCTTCAATAATCAAAACCCACGGCTTTGCGACATCAAATTCCACCATTTGCTACACCACGTCGAGCGCTGAAAGCCGCGCGCAGGCTTCTTCCACATCAGCGCGGTGTCCAAACGCCGAAAACCGGATGAAGGATTGCCCCGCAGGTCCGAATCCCGATCCGGGCGTGGTAATGACGCGGCGCGTTTCCAGAATCTCCGCAAACACATCCCAACTGTCCCGATTCGGGAAGTGCGCCCAGATGTAGGGCGAATTGTCCCCGCCTACACTCGAAACGCCGAGTTTTTGCAGGGTTTCCCGAATAAGACGCGCGTTTTCAAGGTAAAAGTCTGTCAGTTCCCTGATTTCTTTAAGCCCGTCCGCTTCGAGCGCCGCAAGCGCCCCCGCCTGCGCTATATTCGACGCGCCATTAAAAATGGTGCTCGTCACCCGAGCCCAATCCGCGTTGACGCTTTCCCCTCCCGCATACTTCAAGGCTTTTGGCACGACAGTCCAGCCGAGCCGGACGCCGGTAAAACCAGCGGGCTTTGAAAACGAATTCACTTCAATGGCGCAGGTTTCCGCTCCTTCTATTTCAAAAATGGTCTTGGGCAGACTCGGATCGCGGATAAATTCGGCGTACGCCGCGTCAAAAATGATGATGCAGCCTTTTTTCCGCGCAACGGCGATCAACTCTGAAAGCCGCCGCTTTGAGGCGACCGCTCCCGTAGGATTATTCGGCGAGCAGAAGTAGACGAGCGCGTTCTCCGGTATACGCGACAGGTCCGGAAAATAGTCATTTTCCGCGACGCACGGCAGATAGGCGATTCCTTCATACCCGCCGCCCTGCCACGCGCCTGCCGCGCCGGCCAGCGCCGAGCCGTCAACGTACACTGGATAGGACGGATCCTGCGCCGCAACCGTGACGCCCGCGCCGAATAGAAGCTGGAGCCTCCCAATATCGCATTTCGCGCCATCAGAAATAAACACCTCGTCCGGCGCAAAAGCGTTTTTGTAAAAAACTTCAGATATTCGCGCGCGCAAGGAAAGCAAACCTTCATCTTGATAGCCCGAATAGGTCTCCGCCTTGCCGAGAGCTTTCGCTCCATTGACAAGCCCGGCGTTAATATGGGGGAGAATCGGCTCAGTGGTGTCGCCCACTCCCAAGCTGATGATCCGCGCTCCATTCGGGTGAGCCGCTTCAAATTCGCGGCGGCGGCGCGCGATTTCCGGGAAAAGGTATCCCGCCTTAATATTTGCAATAGAGGGGTTTCGATTAATCATGGGATGTCGCTCCTGTTTCACAGAAGGATAGCATAAATGGGGAGATTTTGCAATCCAACCCAATATACGAGCGTTGTTCGGAAACTTCAGGGCGCTATCAAAAAGAGATGGCGCTGTTGGAAGCGAAGAAACAAAACAGCCAAGACCAATTGAGCCTGCGCCTGCTGGTATTGGAAGAAGAACATGGACTTCCCCGCCCTTCAGGGTTCATGGCCGCTTTAGGGCGCGGATATGAACCCCGCCGCACATAAAGAGGCGGTTCCAAAACAGTTTGTTCTGGAACCGCCCGCGCTGTTTTTTATTTTTTAATATCGCTGGTTTTACTCATTACGCCGTCCCAAACCTCCAGTTTTTGGAACAGGCTCGGGCATTAGTAATCAAATTGGGCGTAATAGATAAAGTCGTTGTAGTAATCCGTGTCAGCAATGCCGTCATCCCAGGAGTCGCTCCAGCTAGAGCTAGAGAGGTTTTTCCTCGTACCGTCAGCAGCTTCCAGATAGGCTTGAGCATAGACATTCTGACCGTTTCCCGCGTCCGGCACGTCGATGGATTTAGGCGCCACCGTTGCGGCTTCGAGTTCGGCCTTGGTGAACTCGATAGAGTTGCTGTACTTGCCGTACCGATAGCTGTCATAGTTGCCTTTCACCCAGTAAATGACGAGCTTGACGCCGTCAGGGAGAATATTCTTGTAGTCCAGGGACGGGGTGACTGCGTATTTCGTTACACCGGCGGTAGCGGCATCCTTAGCGGCGACCCGTATGTGTACGATGTTAGAGGCATACTGTGTGGGTTCAACGGAAAGCAAAGAGCCGTTTTTCGGTTTGTACTGGGTTGTATCGCCCTTCACCGCTTTAACACGGTATACATAGTATCCGGCTTCCGCAGGCAATGTCCGGTCATAAAAACTCCCCACGTTGCCGAGATGGTCGGGAGTCAGATCGTCGGCTGCCGCCGCTGTATAATCGCCATTCACCTGCTTCGACAATGTGACTGGCGCGTACTCGCCGGTCGCGTAGCCCAGTTTATTCGCCGGCGCGCGTTCAACGCTGTACGTGACGCCCGGTTTGACATCGTTCAAGGAAATAGACGCGCTGTAGTTTACAGCGGCAGCTGCGTTAGCCCCGGTTCCAGGTACAACGCCGTTTAACCCTGCGTATATATAAAAGTTGGCCCCAAACAGCGGCTCGAACCTTTTTTCCTCGCTTCCTATGTACTTGCTGGAGGTGTAGAACGTCTCAGGCTCCGCATTCTGTGTCCGCGTCACCCCCGTATAGGTTCCGCCGATTTGTTCATCAGGCTGCCAGACATACACACCGCTCGTTTCCAGATAGTTAATCCATGCCCCGCCGATGTAGTCGCCGTCTCTTAAAATCGACACCCAGTACCCACGCGCCAGATCCGCGTGCGCGTCCGGCGGGGTGACGGTCGCCTTTATCTCGTTTGAATCAGGGAGCAGTTCAATCGCCACCGCCGCGGGCGGATCGAGTTCGGCTCCCTTCGGAAGAAACGACGTTCCGGTGGCAACCGTAACTTCCTTTGCGGCGCTCTCTTTATGATCGCTGACCGGGACAGCCTTCACCGTGTACGTGTACGTGGCGTTCGCTTTCACACTAGATGAAGAAGCGTTTTGCTGGTCCCTGACATAGAGCTTGCCGGTCGCCGGATCGGTAGATGGGGTTAATGACAATCTGCTATCCAACCCGCCGGCTTGCCTGCGGTAAATAACATAGCTCCCCGCGTCAATGTCCGTATCCCATTCCAGTTTCACTCCGTCCTGTATGGCGGTCGCCGTTACATTGGGAGCCTCTATAGCCGGGAAATTCACGGTGGCGTTCAATTCGGCGCCATCTTCGCAACTGACGAGAACAAGGGTCGCCGCTAGCAACGCGCCAAAAACAAATTTATAAAACATTTTCATCTTGAAACCTCCTATAGATTCCAGATATACTAAAAAGCCCGGACTCAGACTGTACCCGCACGACGTGCGGAGGCTGGAGACCTGAGTTTGATGTCCGGGGCTTAAAGCCGGGAGGAGAACGCCGCGTCGCGCGGCGTGTACTGAACGATGAGATGGGCGTACGCGCCGCCGCCTTTGGGCTGGTTTGAGAACAATCGCTGTCTTGAGAAAGAACGCGCTTTTTAACCGCTACAGACTGCGGGGGGGGGGGGGGGGATAGCCCAATACCGCAGCGGCGCGGCATACGCCATCCGCAACGTTAATTGTTTTGAAAAATGCCATAGTCATCTTCATTGAAAGTTAATATACCGCATAGCGGCGTGGTTTTCAAGATTCCGTTCACTTTTTTTTCATATTTTTTTCATACCTAGTCGGTTCCAAAACGCCGCGTTAAACGTCGAAAGCGTCCGCGAAAACCCGCAGGCGAACCGCAGGCGAACCGCGCCCAGTTACACCGCCGCTTTTTCCTTATCCATTTCACGCTGAACACAGCGGAGAAAAATCTCCATGCACAGCCGCGCATCGTCTTCAGCGCGGTGGGCGTCCTTGGCGTGTATGGCAAGAGAAGCGGCTAAATCCTGCAAATTATACTTGTACATATTCGGGAAAGCTTCTTTCGCATATACAATCGTATCAACAATACGGTTGGGAAGAACGGGAAACGGCGGCGTCCACAAAGCGGGCGCCGCCTGCGCCGCTTGATCCCCTTCGTCAAAAAACAGTCCCGCGCTTTCATCTCCGGCTTTTACGGCGGTTTTATACCGGGTTTTAAGCCCTTCATTGATAAAGCCGCAGTCAAACGGAGCGTTATGGGCGACAACAACCGCGTCGTTTATAAAACGAAGAAAATCGGGAAGCGCCACATCCAGAGAAGGCTTGTCTTGCAACATGTCATCGGTAATATTGTTTATCGCGCTTGCGTCTGAAGGCATAGGTACGCCCGGATGTATCAGTACGGAAAAACGGCTGATGACGCCGTTTTTGTCGAATTTAACGGCTCCAATCTCCACGATGCGGTCTCTTTTCGAGTCCAAACCGGTTGTTTCAATGTCAAACGCAACGAACCGTCCGCCTTCGTTAAAGAGTGGAGCTATTTCCGCAAAAACCGGCATTTAATCTCCGATAACAGCGCGTATATCCCGCTTGATGGCGTCCAGCTTTGCGGCGACCTCGGCTTTCGCGGCGTCCAAGCCGCCGGAGCCGACTTCGGCGCAGCAACTTGCGTAAAACTTTATCTTGGGTTCGGTGCCGCTTGGACGGGCGCTCACCACGGCGCCGTCTTTCAAAAAGAATTGAATCACATCGCTCTTGGGAAGGGTCGCCGGCTCAGTCTTGCCGGGATTATGCGGATAGATGATGACGGAATTGCTGATATCACACACCTTCTCAACCTCAATGCCGCCCAAAGTCTTGGGCGGATCTTTTCGGTACCGCTCCATGATGCCGTTCATAACGCCGGGTCCTTCAATGCCCTGGAAGTATTTGGAGACGCCGATTTCCTGCCAATAGCCGCAGAGGCCGTACAACTCGTTCAGCCTGTCGAGAAGGCTTTTGCCTTTGCCGCGCCAGTATAGCGTCATTTCCGCGGTCATCGCCGCCGCGGAAACCCCGTCCTTGTCCCGAACTTCATTTTCGATAAGGTACCCATAGCTTTCTTCAGTCCCGAATACGATTGTATAGGGAATCTCGCGCAGTTCCGCTTTCCGCATCACATCGGCTATCCATTTGAATCCGGTAAGACATTCGATGCAGGCCGCCCCGTAATGCGCGGCGATCCGCTTGTGCATACCGGTTGTTACAATGGTGTTGACTATCGCGGCGTTTGCGGGCAGTTCGCCCCGCTCCTTGAGCGAAAGGAAGATGTAATCAGCCAGAAGGGCGCCCATTTGGTTGCCAGTGACGAGGATAAAACCGCCCTTGCCGTCGTTCACCGCAATGCCAAACCGGTCCGCGTCCGGATCGGTCGCCATAACGAGGTCGGCCGCTTCCTTTGCCGCCAGCTCAACCGCCATTTTCAGGGCGGGCGCTTCTTCAGGATTCGGGAACGCCACAGTCGGGAAATCGCCGTCGCCTTCGCGCTGTTCCGGCACGGTGATAACGTTCAGCCCAAGGCTTCCGAGTACGGTTTCAACGTGCATGGCGCCTGTTCCATGCAACGGCGTATACACGATTTTCACCTCGCCGGCTTTTTCCTTAATCAGCGCCGGACGAAACAGCTTGCTCCGTACCATAGCGTGGTACTTTTCATCAATATCCTTGTCGATGATCGTGAGAAGCCCTTTTGCAATCGCGGTCTCCCTGTCGATCTCCTTGATGGATGTTACGGCGTTGACTTCGTTGATGATGCCCGCATCGTGCGGCGGAACAACTTGGGAGCCGTCGTTCCAGTACGCCTTGTAGCCGTTATACTGCTTGGGGTTATGGCTCGCCGTAACCACGATGCCGGTTTCGCAGCCAAGCTGCCGTATGGCATAAGAAAGCTCCGGCGTGGGGCGCAGGCTGGAAAACAAATAGGTCTTAATGCCGTTAGCGGCAAAAACCAACGCCGCGCTTTCGGCGAATTCCGGCGAATAGCGCCTGCTGTCAAAGGCGATGGCCGCGGACAGAGCGCCCTTCGCCGCTTTTTCGGGAAAAGCCTTAATCACATACGCCGCAAGCCCCTGCGTGGCTGATCGCACCACAAAGGTATTCATGCGGTTAAAACCGCCGCCTATCACGCCCCGCAGACCGCCGGTGCCGAATTCCAGCGTACGGTAGAATCTGTCCTCAAGCTCTTTCCAATCTTCAGCTTTGAGCAGTTGTTCAACTTCAACTTTGAACCGCTCGTCTTTCTCTTTCACAAGATAATCATTCGCAGTCGCTATGACAGCGTTCTTTTCCATATGTTCCTCCAAAATTTGTAGTATGACACTGTTAAAGCGTTCACTTTTTTCGCCTTGAATTCACAAGACGCTCAAAATCACTGATATTTTTAACGATAATGCGATTCGGTGCAAATTCGATCCGGTGTTGAGTCGCAAAGCGGTTCAATATGTCCCGCACCAGACGGGAGTCCATGCCTGCCCAATGGGCGACGCCCTCCGGCGTGGTGCTGAACTCACGGCGCATTGTAGTGCGGTCGATATCCGGCTGGGTCTCATCAAGCATAAGGAACACGTCAGCGACTTTCGCCTGATCGTCATCAAGGATCAACATCATAAATCTGCGCTTTTGATCGTAAATGCGCTTGATGAACATTTTAAGCAGCTTGAAGGCAAGCTGGGGGTACCCTGTCATAATCGCATCGAAATTCTGCTTGTTAAATTCCAGCAGTTTCACAGAGTCAAGCGCCACCGCCGTTGCGGATCGCGGCGAATTTTCAAGAATCGCCATTTCGCCGAATATTTCCGAAGGCTGCAAAATATCAAGGGTCTTTTCAATATCCCCAATGACTTTTGTAAGCTGAACCCTGCCCGATATGATAAAATAAAATGTTTCTCCTATCTCGAATTCGGAAAAAATCATTTCTCCAGCTTCGAAATCCTTTGAAAAACGGACGAAAGCCGAAAAATCAAAATCACTCATCTGCCACTCCCCGCAATCTTTTAAGAGCGCGAAGCGCTCTGATATAAACGGCGTCATCTTTTTTTTGGATAGCGGCGAGCGATGATTTCTTATAAAAGTCTATCGCCAGCGCATCGTCGCCCGCTTCCTCGTAAGATTGCCCCATGAAGAAAAGCGCCTCCCCGGTGAAAGCGTGATTTGGATGCTTGGCGAGCATTTGGGTGTAGTATTTAATGCATTCGTTGTATTTGCCCATAAGAAAAAGGCAATGCCCAATTTCAAAAGAACTTTTTGGAGCAAATTCGGGATCGCCTTCGTCGGCGAGCTTTTTCAACACTTGACATGCAGGCATATAGCTTTTTTGCGAAATAAGCCTCATCGCCCCGTTATACCGGCTGGCGGCGTCCAACCCACCGACGTTCATCTCTTCAAGCTGATCGTCAACCGGGGCGCCAGCAGGCTTTACGCTTTGTCCGTAACGGGCGATGAAACTGACAGCGGCGTTCAACTCCGCCTGAACCGTATCCACGTAGGCCCCTTTTGGATAATAGGTTAAATATTTGGTGTATATATGCCGGGTATAGGCGTACTTTTTTTTCTTAAAATAAAATTTACCCAACTGATACAGACCGTCTTCCGGCTTTTGGTTTTGAGATTCGGCGCCGTTCATAAGAGAAGCGACCTGCTTATGGGTTCTGCGCATCTGGGTTGAAAAAACTTTGAGCATTTTTATAATGAGATGGGCGTTTTTCGTGGCAAGCTCTTCAAATTCAGAAACGCTAAAAGCCAGCACTGTGGAATCTTGCGCCACTATCGCGTCTTCTTCCCGTGGATAATGACCGAGCGCGGACTTAACGCCGAAAAATTCCCCCTTGGAAAGAAACTCGCTGACGTCTTTGCCTGACTCAATATCTACATGCAGGAGCTTGACGCTTCCTTCTTGCAAAAGAAAAATCTTTTCCGTAGCGTCTCCCTCAAAATAAATAACAGAATCCGCTCTATACTGCAACAGTCTCGGCATTTACTCCTCCGGTTCAAAAGGCAGATAATCCAAGATTTTTTTAAATCCTATTTTCTTGCGGCACATAACATAATGTCCCGCAGGATCTCCAATTACAAACATGGGGCGGTTGTTTACCCGTATTTGAGCGTACCCTTCGGGCAGTTCCCCGCCCAAAAGATCGATAAACCGCATCTCGCCATAAACCGGCTTGCCGGCAAGGATCAACAATTCGATATCGCGCATCTCCGTTTCAGCAAAATTCTCAAACGGGTCGTCGTTATTGGCTTTCAACACCATTATATCGCCCGATTTTCCCTGGTCCAAAGTTCCGATCTCTTTATCCATCCAAAACGCTTTTGCGGCGTTAGCGGTCGTCATTTCAAACAGGCTTTTTGCCGGAAGGTCTTCCCCGTACATTTCACGGTACAGTTTCCGGGCGTAGCGCATTTCCGCAAGGATGTTGATTGACCCGGTCGCCGAGGAGTCAGTGCCGATGGTGACATTCACGCCGGCTTGCAGGAATTTTCTGATTTTGCAGGTGACATTAAACATAAACATGTTGGAAGCCGCGCACCATGAAACGCTTGCCCCCGCTTTCGCGACGGCTCGTATATCTTCATCGCTGAAGCCAATGCAATGGACGAACAGACAATGCTTGTCCAAAATTTTCAGCTTTTTCAAATTTTTCACGCCATTCATAGCTTCTTCATCAAAACCTTCAGATAAATGAGTGATGAAGGGGCATTTGTTTTTTACCGCCAGCTTGTGTTCTTGTTCAACGCCGTCCCCCCATTTCAAGTCGTAGGAAGAAGCCTCATGCGCGAGCGTGTAGTTGGTGATCGCGCGAATGGGCAGTGTGGGAAGAATGGCTCCATTCAACGACCTGGGAAAGTGATCGTTCACGGTGAGAGCGCCAGAAAATAGATTTTTGTACGCGCTCAACAGGTAGAGGTCTTCCCGTGAGAGGTGAGAACGCTCAACAAAAGTATCTGACGCTTTTAAATCATTGTCCCACGGAAGCCAGTTCAAATAATAGCAGCCCGGTTTGGGACCAACACGGGGAAGATAATTTCCCTGCATATGATCGTGTGTATTGACGAGCGACGGATACACTATGGACGCGCCGCCTAAATCTATTGAAACACCCATACCAGCCGCGCCCTTTGAGGTGATTTTGCCTTCTTTTATGGAGATTGAGCCGGAATCAACTGTCTTAGCGGAAGAAACGATAATTCCATTTAATAATGTATATTCGGACATTTCATACCTTCGTTGCTATTGTAAGACTATATGAAAAAACAGTCAAGAAGAAATAGCGGTTTTTTACCGTCGTTTTGCGGTAATAAAATCTGAGCCTTTCCCAAAACGCGCGGAGCGGCGGTTTTGGGAAAAGCTCGTATGACTGGGACATTTCATTTCTTCTGCGAGAGGCTCGAATTCGCCGGCGCCTTGACACTTTTTGCGTTTTGATCTAGCTTACAGTATGCAAAACATCTCTCACCACATAAATAACGCCATTCCGGAAGAGTATCAAGAAATTGCGGCGGCTTTATTTTTGGAAAATTCGTCTCTTGGAACTATTGACAGGTTTGCCGATGTTTTAGGAATAGGAAACGATTACAAGCGCTTTCTTGCGATAACAGACGCCACGGAAATTCACAAACGGTTGGAGCATTTCCAGAACAATCTGAACATCCTGATCCAGAAAACTTGGGTGGAGAAAGCCGATGAAGTCCGCAAGGAAAAATTGCAGGATCGGGCGCCGGAGTTTATTGAGCACATTGAAAAGGGCGATTACCAAAGGGCGTTGAAAGATTTCAACGGCATTCTTGACGAATTGGCGTACCTTTTCTTCGGCATACAGAGTCATAAAGAGGATTTCACCGAGTACACGTTCCGTATTGACACCCAAATGGGGCTTTTCTGGTGGTACGGCAGCCAATTGGCGTCTTTCAAACAGACCGATTCAGAGCATCTCAAAGCGCTTTTGGCGCTTGGCATTTGCTATTTGACAAATTTTTGATTTTTTACAAAACAGTATTGACAGAAGTGTAATAAGGTGATATAATTCATAGTATTATCGTATGTTTTATAACATATTGTATGTTTTATACTTTAAGGAGACCATCATGGCAACCAAAACCAACATTGAGCAATGGGGCTTTGAAACCAAGCAACTGCATATCGGGCAGGAAAACGCGGATCCCGCGACCGACGCCCGCGCGGTTCCCATTTATCAGACCACGTCCTACGTGTTCCACAATGCGGCTCACGCGGCCGCTCGCTTCAACTTAAGCGATGCGGGCAATATCTACGCCAGACTTACCAACCCGACCCAGGGCGTACTTGAGGCGCGCGTCGCCGCGCTGGAAGGCGGCTCGGCGGCTTTGGCTGTGGCGTCCGGCGCCGCGGCCGTCACCTACACCTTCCTGACCCTCGCCCATGCGGGCGATCACATCGTGTCAGCGAAGACCATTTACGGCGGCACATACAATCTTCTGGAGCATACCCTGCCTAAATACGGCGTCTCCACCACCTTTGTGGAGCCTGACTTGGCGGAATTTGAAAAGGCGATCAAGCCCAATACCAAAGCGATCTTCATCGAAACCCTGGGTAATCCCCATTCAAACATCATTGACATTGAGGCGCTTGCGAACATCGCCCACGCGAACAAAATCCCGCTCGTGGTGGACGACACCTTCACCACGCCGTACCTGCTCCGTCCGTTTGAACTCGGCGCGGACATCGCGGTAATCTCGGCGACCAAGTTCCTCGGCGGACACGGCACCACGCTAGGCGGCCTCATCGTAGAAAGCGGCAAATTCGACTGGATAGCGAGCGGCAAATTTCCGCAGCTCGTAGACCCGAATCCAAGCTACCACGGCGTTTCCTTCGCCAAGGTTGTAGGTCCCGCGGCCTTTGTCACCAGCATCCGCGCCCTGCTGTTGAGGGACACCGGCGCCGCAATCGCGCCGCTCAACGCCTTTCTTATTTTACAGGGCGTTGAAACGCTCTCTTTGCGCGTGGAACGCCATATCCAGAACACGCTCAAGGTGATCGAATACCTCAAGACTCAGCCCAAGGTTGAAAAAATCCATCATCCATCCCTTCCTGATGATCCGAGCCACGCCCTCTACAAAAAATATTTCCCGAACGGCGCGGGTTCGATTTTCACCTTTGAGATCAAGGGCGGACAAAAAGAAGCCCACGAATTCATTGACCGGCTCCAAATTTTCTCGCTGCTCGCCAATGTCGCTGATGTGAAATCCCTGGTCATCCATCCGGCGACCACCACTCATTCCGAGCTGAACGAAGTTGAATTAGCCGAACAGGGCATTAAACAGAACACCGTCCGTCTTTCCATCGGCATTGAGAACATCAAAGATATTATCGCCGATCTTGACCAAGCGTTCGGAACGTGAGAAAACAAGCCGGAAAAAACTGACAGCGACATATTTTACACGCATAGTTATTTGCCGTTTCTATATAAAATCCTGATAATACTATTGTCATCTTTATATAGAGGCGGCTTGATATGGCAGGAGCTGAAATACGCCGGTTATTTGGCAAGAACTTAAAGCGCATACGTTTACAACAAGGTTTGTCTCAGTTTCAATTATCCATAAGAACGGGATTGACGCATAATTTTATCAACGACATCGAAAAGGGCGACAAGTGGCTTTCATCCGAGAGTTTTGGCAAACTTATTTCCGCTCTTAACGTCGCGCCACACTGTTTTTTTATATCTGAGAGGAAAAGCAAGCTGGCCGGGAGCGTAGATCCATACTTGCTTGATTTTTCTGATTCCCTGCAAAAGATGGCGCATGAGTTGCAACAACGGTACGGAACTGAACTGGCGGAGCCGGCGGACATCGCGGACAAAACCGTTGAATGACAAGCGGCGGTGAAGCCGGCGGGCTATACCAATCTGCGCACCGCCTCGACAATGGCGGCATGTTCCTGAACATGTATCCGTTCCGCAAGCGTTTGAGGCGTGTCGTTGGAAAACACAGGGACTATGCGTTGCAGGATGATTTGCCCCGTATCGGCGCCCGCGTCGACAAAATGCACGGTGCAGCCAGACTCCCGCTCCCCCGCGTCAAGCGCGGCGCGATGCACTTTCTCGCCGTACATGCCCTGTCCGCCGAATTTGGGAAGAAGGCTTGGGTGTATGTTGATCATTCTGGAAGCGTATACGGCGATAATATCCCCGCTCAAAATCGACAAAAACCCCGCGCACACGATGAAATCGATCTGTAATGCAAGGGCTTTCGCCAAAATCCGGTTGGATAGATCCAGCCGCCGCTCTTGTTTGGGAAGATTTTTGTCGGGAAGCAGGGTGAATGCGGGAATTCCAGCGTTTTCTGCCCGTTCAAGGGCGAAAACATTGAGTTTATCCGAGATAACCACGGCAATCGTTCCCTGCCCAAGTCCGCTTTGCCTTTCCGCGTCAATAAGCGCCTGCAAATTCGTGCCGTTTCCAGAAACAAGCGTCAAAATATTTTTCATTTTTCTTTCATTTTCCGGGTTTTCAAACAAAACGCGCCTGTCTTGAGCCTTTTTCCACCCTGCCGATTTCCCATGAGGGAAAGCCGCTTTCTTCAAGGAACGCTTTCGCCTGCGCCGCGTCTTCCCGCGCTACCGCCAGCGCAAATCCAATGCCCATGTTGAACGTCTCGAACATGACCCTGCGGACTTCCATGTCCGCATTGAGAATTTCCATTCCAGCCGCTTCGGCTTCGCCGCCGGCTTCGCCGCGTTTTAGGGAGCCGTCCGCTCCGGCGTGGCGTACATCGCGGTTTACGCCGCGACTCCCGCCACGACTCCCGCCGCGACTCACGCCGTATGCAATGCGGTTGAAAAGCGGCGGGATAGTCCAGCTTCCGGTTGAAATAACCGCGTCATAGTCCGCGTTGAACATGCGCGGGATGTTTTCATAAAAACCGCCGCCCGTGATATGCGCCATACCCCGAATGCCAATGCGTTCCATTAAACGCAAGACAGGTTTTACGTATATGCGGGTCGGCTCAAGGAGGGCGCGGCCTATGTTCATGCCGCCAAAGTCCTCGTCCAGATCGGGCAGCGCCTTGCGAATGAGGCTGAAACCGTTTGAGTGCGCGCCTGATGAGGCTATGCCGATGATCGCGTCGCCTTCCCTGACGCCGCCGCCGTCAATGATGTTTTTGCGGTCGGCAATGCCCACGCCGAAACCCGCAAGGTCGTATGCGCCCTCATCGTAAAATCCGGGCATTTCGGCGGTTTCCCCCCCTAACAGCGCGCAGTCCGCTTCACGGCACCCCAGCGCGACGCCTTTTACCAGTTGGGCCGCAATATCGGCGTCAAGTTTCCCACATGCAAGGTAATCCAAAAAGAAAAGCGGTTTGGCGCCGTGGCACAAGATGTCGTTTACGCACATCGCCACACAATCGACGCCGACCGTTTCATATTTTTTCATTCTAAAGGCTATGTCCAGTTTGGTTCCAACGCCATCGGCGCCCGACACCAGTACGGGATCTTCCATTCCCTTTCCCGCGTTGACAAACTCTTTTAGAGAAAACATGCCCGCAAAACTGCCAATGCCGTTCAATACGGCCGCGTTGGCCGCCGCTTTAGCCAACTCCCGGTATTTGCCGACCGCACGATAGCCTTCCTCTATGTTTACGCCCGCTTCTCTATAATTCATGGCGGAAGTATAGCGCCAACGGAGAAATATTACAATGGCGTAAATCATTTTGGAATTTTTTGATGGCATGTGGTATATTATTATAATGGACTCGTTTGGAACCTTCAATTTTTGAACGGCGACATTAGGAACTGCGCAAATGCGAATAAAATGTTCCACATTTTATTCGCGCAGATACTGAGGCAAAACCGTGATTTCGCACATGTATAGCCGCAAAATTGAGAGGTTGTTCGGCGGCGCCGCCGGGCAAGTCCGCTAGACCTATGAAAAGGGATAGATATGGTTAAAAAAATATTTTTGCTGCCGCTTCTCTGTCGCTTTGTAAGCGGGATATTCGCGGATGATTGGAACGCGGCGCTGTTGGATACGGCGCGGAACGCCGACTATATGTCCACAGTTGAAAAAGACATTGTTTTTGAATTGAACAAGGCGAGAAGCGATCCGCAGCGATACGCCGAGGAGTACATCAAACCGAGGCTCGCCTATTTTTCCGGGAAAATATACGCGGAGCCGGGGAAACCCAGAATCTCTACAAACGAAGGGATGAACGCCGTATATGCGTGTATCGGCGCGATGGCGAAACAACAGGCCGCGCCGCCCCTCGCGCCGGAGCGGGGCATGAGCTTCGGCGCTCAGGATCATGTGAGGGATCTGTCCGGCAATGTCGCCGGACATATGGGCAGCGACAAGAGCGATCCGGCCAAGCGCATGAGCCGCTATGGACAGTGGACGAGTACATGGGGCGAGAACATCGCCTATGGCGCCGCGACCGGGCGTGATATTGTCATTGATTTGTTGATTGACGACGGCTCGCCAAACCGGGGGCATTATAACAACAACATGAACAAGGCGTTCAGCAAGATCGGCGTCGCCATCGCTCCGCACAAGGGGTACGGAACCGTGTGCGTCATTGATTTTGCGGGCGGTTATACGACCAGCGCGGCATACGCCGCGCCGCCTGTACCCGTTGCGCCGGTTGAGACATGGACGGTCGTCCTCGCCAACAAAAGCGGCGGCTCGTGGTCTAAATTGTACCTAGCCGGCAAAAGGACCTCAACGTGGGGAAATGACGTGCTGGCGGGCGCGGCGGCGGGCGCTACAGCGGGCGCAAAACTAAGACCTGACGACAGAGTCGCCCTGCCGCTCCCAAAAGACGTCGCGGTGTACGACATAAAAATTGTCGCGGATACGGGACAGATATATTATTTGTTCAACCTCGACCGCAACAGACACGTGCCAACGCCGTCGTCTTCCGGAGTACAGCATCTCTTTTATGTGGAAAAATTCGCTTTAACCACAACGGATACGTCTGGGAGAAAATGAAGCGGATCGCGTCTCCCGCGGATCGCGGCGCCCGTTGCGGAGACAAAACAACAGCGCGACTTTTTTACCCTTGCCAATTCCTTCTCTTCTATGTTACTATACTAATATGAACAGACTAACGTTTCCAGACGATTTCCTGTGGGGAACCGCAACTGCCAGTTATCAAGTGGAAGGCGCCGCATATGAGGGCGGGCGGAGCGAGAGCATTTGGGATGCGTTTTGCCGCGTACCGGGCGCGGTGTACGCCGGGGAAAACGGCGGCGTAGCCTGCGATCAATACCACCGTTATAAAGAAGACGTCGCTCTCATGGCAAAACTGGGCTTCAAAAGCTACCGTTTTTCCATCGCGTGGCCTCGCATTCTGCCGAATGGCGCCGGAGCGGTGAATAAAGAAGGAGTCGCCTATTACCGCAACCTCTGCGCCGAATTGCACAAATACGGCGTACAGGCATGCGCCACGCTGTACCACTGGGACCTGCCGCAAGTCCTTCAGGACAAGGGCGGCTGGGCGAAACGGTTCATTGTGGAGGCTTTTGTTGAATATGCGAAGGTTTGTTTTGCGGAATTGGGCGATTGCGTGGATCAGTGGATAACTATGAACGAACCGCTCTGCGTTACGTTTATGGGGTATTTGATGGGATCACACGCCCCCGGCGTCAAAGATCCTGTGCAAGCGGCGGGCGCGGTTCACCATATACTGCTGGCGCATGGCGCGGCGGTTAGAGAGTACCGGAAAACAGGACTCACGGCGCCTATCGGCATCACCTTGAACATCAATACGCCCCGTCCGGCGACCAAGAGCGAAGCGGATGTTGAGGCTGCCCGCAGAGCGCTGGCGTTTGAGGCGGAAGTGTTCCTGTTCCCCCTTATTGGCAAAGGGTATCCTGAAATCGTCCTGCAAGCAGGCTGGAAATTTCCTGTTGAACAGGGCGATTTAGGCGTAATAGCTGAAAAAATGGACTTCATCGGGCTGAATTACTACTTTGAAAACGCCGTCGCATGGGACGAAAACGCTCCCAATAAGTATTCCAATGTCCCATTCTGGCAGGAACGCGCGGACATGGGCTGGCCTGTGGTTCCGGGGGGTCTGTACCGTCAGATTAAGTTCGCAAGCGAAACGACGGGTGGAAATCTCCCCATTTATATTACCGAAAATGGCTATGCGAACCCCGATTCGGTTGATGGCGAGGGCAGGGTTCACGATGGAAAACGCATAGAGTACCTCAAGAAACATTTGCGCGTTTGTTCAACGTTGATTAAAGAGGGGGTCAAGCTCAAAGGCTATTTTGTATGGTCGTTTCTTGATAATTTTGAATGGGCGTGGGGATACTCAAAACGGTTCGGCATTGTCCATGTTGATTATAAAACCCAAAAACGGACGTTGAAAGACAGCGCCTTTTTCTTTAGGGATGTTATGGCCGGTTTCGGAGAGTGGTAAATTGTCGTCCATAAATTCTGCGTCTGTAAAGGCGTTTTTTGAAAACCCGCTCTTTCTCGCGCCGATTACAAGCTGGTTCCTTGCGCAGCTTATCAAGGCGGTGGCGGTGTTGTCAGGCAGGCGCAGAAAGACGGTGAAAGAGGTGTTTGAAGCCTTTACGTGGCGTACGGGCGGTATGCCTTCCAGTCATTCGGCGCTTGTCACCTCCATGACAACCTCGGTCGCTTTCAAAGAAGGACTCGGGTCAAATGTGTTCATCATCTCCTTGTGGTTTGCCCTGATAGTCTTGCGGGACGCGATGGGGGTGCGGCGCGCTTCCGGACTACAGGCGTATGCCTTAAATCTTTTCGGAAAAAAAGTCGCCGAAAAAACAGAAATCGAGTACCATCCGGTTAAAGAGATCCACGGACACACCCCGCTTGAAGTGGTGGCCGGCGGGCTGCTGGGCATTTTCATTGCCGCGGCCTATGTTTTTTTGTAGGTATAGACCATGTCTTTGAAATCGCGGATCATCCCTGCCGTCTTAATCGCGTTCTGTTCCTTGGGCTTTGCGGCGCTTCTTTTCAGAGCGGCGAAAAAAATCATGCCGCATGAGGGAAGCGATGGGTACGCGGCGTTGACGTTTGACGCCTCGTATTCTGACAGGGAGATCGGCGGGCGCCTTTCACGGATCAACTTTGGCGGCGGCTACATTTCGGAGTCAACGCAAATGGTTTTTTTGGATAATTTCGGCGAACTGGAGGCGATTCCTTTAGACGCATGGGAGGGGCGCTTGGAAAATTTTGATCCGAGGCGTGACGGATACGCCGAAAAACTCAAGGCGTTTTTTGTCAGGGGCGACAAGCGGTTGTTTTTTGTCCCGCTTTCGGTTGAAGCGAACAAACGTGGCGCTCGGAACATACAAGCGGCTTTTGAGGA
>JAIRLZ010000051.1 GCA_031259035.1 Treponema sp.
GGGTCGGTTCCTCAAAACTAAAACCTGGCCCAAATCAGACCGCTTCGGCCTGTCCTGCCCCCTCACGGAAGGCCTGTTTCACTGTGTCCTTTTCCCGGTTTATTTTCAAGAGCCGTTCCACTGCCCCGTTCAACCGGCTGTTCAATTCCACCGGATTATAGCCGTTCTTCCGCCGCCTCAGTTCCGTCTCGCTCTCCTCCGACACCTCGGATGACTCTAGCAGCCGCTCATAGGGCGTCTTCGGGATCTTTTCATAGATTTTCTGGTAGCGCCCATCCATCCGCTTCTCCTTGCCGGTCAGCCGAAATGACGGATGCCAGTAGTTATACAGCGGACACAGGTACGCATAGACCGCCGCCAACGCCTCCCGCTCGGCGGGAGTGTCAAACCGAAAACAAAAGGGGGTGGACTGGCATTTCACCACGGTGGATGCCCGCATAAAACTCAAACGGCTTTATCCGCAAATCATCGAGTAAATATTTAGTTGTTACGAGGTACTAGATTAATTATTAGGCGCCGCGCCGTATTGACATTTTTTTGAGAATTATTTATTATAGGAGGCAGTTTCAAAACGCGAACTTGCGTTCAGCGAACTTGCGTTCGGGTTGGTTTTGAAACTGGCTTAGAGACTTTTCCAACATGCGCCTCATGTCGACAGCGTGTGAACGAATTGTTGAAAAAGGCGTTCCAAATTTATTGAGAAGAAGCGGCTTTTGACCGCTTCTTCAAAAATCTTTCTTAAAATCTGAGAGTGTGGGAAAGATTCTGCTTAAAACTTTTTAATAAGGAGGAACCTATTATGGCTCAGGCAGGCGGCGGGAAAAGCAAAAACTCCCGCACGGCGATTACGGCCCAGAAATTTTTCTGTCCCTGTGGCGGAGAAGTTAAGATGAAAGAGTTATCCCAAGGCGGCAAAAGGAAACTCATCGCCGAATGTTTAGAATGCAAGCGGATAGAGCGGCGGCCGACGGATTTCATGTGATTTCGGTTGTTTTTTATTGTTATAACTAAGGAGAAATTTTTGGCAAGAAAATACAGTTCCGCTGAAAAGCGGCATAGACAAAGTGAAGAACGCCGGATGAGGAATAAATCCGCGCGGAGTTCGGTGCGGACCAGCATAAAGAAATTCGTAACGCTGGCTCATAAGAAAGAGGTTTCCGGAGCGGAAGCGGCTCTGAAAGAAATGATTAAAAAGATCGATACCGCCGCGCAGAAAGGCATTATAAAGAAGAATACGGCGGCGCGTAAAAAATCAAGGATGCAGCGGCTTTTTAATACGCTTAGAGCCGCTCAGTAATAGAAAAATGACAGCTAAAAAATATACGAAAGCGGACATTCTTGACGCGGTTTACAGCAAGATCGATCTTGAACGCAACGATGTCAAGCGTATTATTGATATGTTGATTGAAGAAATAAAAGAGGCTCTTGTAGACCGCAAAACCATTGAATTGCGGGGATTTGGAACGTTTGAAGTGCGTGTACGGAAGGGCAGGCAAAAAGCCCGCAACCCAAGAACCGGTGAAACTGTGTCCGTTGAGGCTCATGGCGTAGCGGCTTTTAGGCCGGGCAGGGATTTAAAACAGGCTGTGTGGAAGCTTGGAGAAGAAAAACCTGCGAAAACAACCAGAAAAGAATGAATATTCACGCGGGAAAAGGACTCTTTACCAACGCGGCGGCGCTCGCATTAGGTGTGGCGCTGTTTGCGGGTGCTTTTCCTAATCCATTTTTTGAGAATGGAGCGCCTTTTCTTGCATGGATAGCCTACGTTCCGGTTTTTTGGCTCATTTGCAGGACAACCGTCGCCGGCTCCGTTTTGTGGGGAGCTGTGTATGGGTATGCGGCGTATGGGCTTTTCAACTACTGGTTGGGCGCGTTCCACCCCCTTGCGGGCGTCATTGTCTGCGCCATTTACCTTGTTTATCTGGCGATTCTTTTTCTTCTTCTAAAAGCGGCGGTGACGTTGTTTCCCAAGCGCGGCTACATACTCCAATGGCTGTTGTGGCTTTGTTTTGAATACCTCCGTACGCAGGGTTTTCTTGGCTACGCCTATGGCATCACCGGCTATTCCCAATGGCGGATTCTTCCTATTATACAGATCGCGGACATCTTTGGCGTATGGGGCGTGTCCGCGCTCATTGTGTTCCCTTCCGCATGGCTCGCGTCGGCTTTGACGCCGCAGGCGGCAAGAGACGCGGTTCCGTATAAAAAGGCGCGGTATAAGCCCGATATCATTCCATTATGCGTGTGGGCGTTCTGTGTGGCCGCGGCGCTTGTATACGGTTTTGCCGCGCGGAAAGACGACTATGCCGTGGAAAAAACCGCCCGCATAGCCCTCATCCAGCACAACACGGATCCGTGGCTTGGCGACATTGTTGAGTACCGCAGGAATTTTGAAAAGCTCACCCGTCTTTCCAATGAGGCGTTGCGCGAAAACCCGGATCTGGTGGTGTGGTCAGAAACCGCGTTCGTGCCGCGCATCTTTTGGCACCAAACCTACCGCGATGACGAAGCCTCATGGCTTTTGGTGAAAGATCTGCTTGACTATCTTGCGAGGCAAACCACGCCTTTTGTAATCGGCAACGACGACGGACGGCGGGAACCCGATAAAAATCCGAATGCGGACGAAAAATACCGCGTGGATTACAATGCGGCGCTTCTTTTTGAAAAGGGCGTCATAGTACAGCAGTATCGAAAAAACCATCTTGTGCCTTTTACCGAATATTTTCCATATCAAAAGCAACTTCCTTTCTTCTACAAGCTGTTGAAAGAGGCGGACACCCATTTTTGGGAGAAGGGAACTGAACGGACGGTTTTTGAAACAAACGGTCTTAAATTTTCAACGCCCATCTGTTTTGAAGACACGTTCGGCTATCTTTCCCGCGATTTTGTGAAAAACGGCGCGGAACTCATTGTGAATCTCACAAACGACGCCTGGTCGAAAAGTCTGTCCGCGCAAATGCAGCACCTCGGCATGGCGGTCTTCCGAGCTGTGGAAACCCGCCGCTCCCTGGTACGCGCCACCGCATCCGGTCAAACCTGCGCCATAGCCCCCAATGGCGCGATCCTCGCAATGGCGGAGCCGTTCACCGAAGCGCAGCTTACGGTTGCGGTACCGGTTATGCGTGAGACCTCGCTCTATGTCAAATACGGCGATTTTCTGCCCTTTGTGTGCATGGCCGCCGTGGTTGTGTTTATAATACTTGGATTGACTATGCGAAAAGCGGGAAAAATCCTATCGTGAAAAAGCGATCATAAGGTGGGAACAGCGCCGTCATAACCGGAACATATGCTTGACTTTACATCGCTTTAATCTGTACACAGCGGTGCAACTACACGGAATATATAAAAACTTCCCTTTTTTAAAAATCCGTTGTTTGTGAGGAAAACTACTATTGTGGGGTCGCCTGCCCGTCATGCAACGGAATCGCCCCCGCGCACATTCCACAGTGCGGCGAGATTATACACGCTCAACAGCATACGCCGTATATCCGGCGCACAATGCGCCGCTTGCGCCCCAAACGCCCGCCACGCGCAGATCAAGCCGGTGAGCGACGCTGTGAAGGACGATGCGTCACGACGCCTCATGCTGTTATTCTGATAATATGCGTATAATCTCTTCCGGAGTTGCCGCGCGGAGAATCTGATTCCGCTTCTCTTCGCTCTTAAACAGCAAACTCACTTCAGCGAGAAATTGAAGATGCGGTCCCGTCTGCTCAACCGGAGAAAGCGTCATAATGAAAATACGGCATGGCTTGTGATCCAGTGTGTCAAAATCAACAGGCTCATCTGAAATCCCAATACACGCGACTAAGTTCTGCAAGGTTTGGCTCTTGCCGTGCGGGATCGCTATGCCGTGTTTCATACCCGTAGACATCTTGGTTTCCCGCTCCATAACTGCCGCAAGCGCGGCGGCGCGATCGGTTATCTTATTTGCCGCCACCAAGATATCAAGCAACTCGTTGATAATATCTTCTTTTGAAGAACCCTTTAAGTGCAAACAGATTGTCTCTTTAGTAAGCACGCTCTTTAAATTTATACTCATGCTAAAAGTATAAGCGACTCGTATCCAAAAGTCAAGTGAGACTGTTCCAAAACTTTAATTTTCAGAAGAATCTCACGCTTGTGTGATGAACCTCGCTGTGGCGCGGCGGCGTCTGAAACGCAAATGTACGGAGGCTTTCCCAACACCAACCCGAACATAGTTCGCGTTTTGGGAAAGGCTCTACGACAAGGAATTTACGTGGATGGCAACTCGCTTTTTTTCCGGTTTTATGCTACTATCAGCGCATGGCTTATACTGATCTGCAACATTTCATTAAAACGCTGGAACGTGAAGGAGAACTCAAACGCATCACGGTGGAGGTTGATCCCGCGCTGGAAATCAGCGGGATTGCAAGCCGCGTTATGGAGGGAGGCGGTCCCGCTCTGCTCTTTGAACGGGTAAAGGATTCCTGTTACCCTCTGCTCATCAACGCGATGGGGAGCGAGCACCGCATGGCGCTCGCGCTGGGCGCAGAGAGTCTTGACGCGAAAGCAGCCGAAATCGAAGGTCTCATAGCGTGGATGTGGCAAACGGCGCGGAATTTCTCCAGCATTCCCGCTTTGATGAAAGCCCTGCCGGAAATCCTGCCCGAATTGCCGAATCTCGTGAAATCCGGTTTGAGTTTGCTTCCTAAAATAATCCGTCATCCGCTTTCCCAGGAAATCGTTGACGATGAATCCGGGTTTGAAAGCCTGCCGGCACTCAAATGTTGGCCCCTGGACGGCGGACGTTTTCTCACGCTGCCCCTTGTCTGTACGGACGATCTGGAAACGGGCGTACACAATGTTGGCATGTACCGTATGCAGATATATGACAACCGCGCCGCCGGCATGCATTGGCATATTCACAAGGACGGGGCGCATTTCTTTGAAACATACCGGCGGCGCGGGCAAAGAATGCCGGTCGCCGTCGCCCTTGGCTGCGATCCTGCGGTAACGTACGCGTCCACGGCGCCATTGCCGGAGGGCGTCTGGGAAATGCTCTTCGCCGGCTTTTTGCGGGGGAAACCCGCCGCGGTATGCAAGGCGACTTTGAGCGATTTGCTTGTGCCGGCGGACGCGGAATTTATCCTTGAAGGGTATGTCGATCCGAATGAAGTCCGCGTGGAAGGCCCTTTCGGGGATCACACGGGCTTTTATTCCCTGGAAGACGAGTATCCGGTGTTTCACCTTGAGCGTATCACGCGGCGGAAAAATCCGGTGTATCCGGCTACCATTGTCGGTCGTCCGCCGAAAGAGGACTGCTGGATGGCGAAAGCCACCGAGCGCCTGTTTCTGCCCTTGCTCAGGCAGCTTTGCCCGGAAATCGTTGACGTCAACATGCCGGTCGAGGGCGTCTTTCACAACTGCGTTATTGTCTCTATTAAAAAGCGTTTTCCCGGCCACGCCCGCAAAGTGATGCATTTCCTGTGGGGGATGGGGCAGATGATGTACGCAAAGCTCATCGTTGTTGTGGACGCGCATGTGGACGTGCGGGACTTGTCCGAGGTCGCGTGGCGCGCGTTCAACAACATTGACGCCCGCCGCGATCTTGTATTGAGCGACGGACCCCTTGACGCGCTCGATCACTCTTCGCCGTTGCCCCGCTACGGGACGCGGCTCGGCGTTGACGCGACGCGCAAGGGGCTGGACGAGGGACACAGCCGTCCGTGGCCGCCGGAGATCGGTATGGACGCGGATATTGAAGCTTTGATTGACCGGCGCTGGAACGAATATGGACTATAGAATCGGGTTTTTCAAACTGCTGAAAAAGCTGCGTCTCATAGGCGATGCCGTGATGTTCCGGCACACGCTGTTCTCTCTGCCTTTTGCGATAACGGCGATGTTGCTTGAGACAGACGGGCATCCCGATCCCAAGAAGGTGATCCTCATCCTGATTGCGGCTGTGGCGGGCAGAAACGCGGCGAACGCCCTCAACCGCGTGATTGACGCGGATATTGACAAGAAAAATGAACGCACCTCGAACAGGCATATTCCACGGGGCGCGCTTTCAAAGAAGACGCTGTTCGTTTTCGCGCTCCTGTTATGCGTTGTTCTCGTGATTGCCGCGTGTATGCTGAATTGGCTCTGCGTCGTCCTTCTTCCGGCGGCGGCTTTTCTCATCGGCGGCTACTCGTTCTCAAAGCGTTTCACTTGGCTCTGCCACTACTGGCTTGGACTTGCGTGTTGCTGCTCGGTTATGGGGTCTTTTCTGGCGCTTACGGGGCATTTCGCCGTCCGCTACTTTGCGCTTGCGCTCGCCCACTGCCTCTGGGTCGCGGGATTCGACATCATTTACGCCCTACAGGATATAGAATTCGACCGCAAGGAACGCCTCCACTCAATTCCGGCGCGTTTCGGCGACCGGAACGCCCGCGTCATCGCGGCGGCTTCCCATCTCGGAAGCGCCGCCGCCTTGTTTTTAGCGCCGGCATTTTGGCATGTATCGGGCGTCTACCTCACCGCCGCCGGAATTTCAGCACTTCTTTTGGCTGCGGAACACATTATCGCGCTCGGCAAGACAGGGTTCTTTCATATAAATAAGGAGCGGCGTATACGCATAGCGAGTTATTCCATCAACGAAATTGTACCGCTTGTCATCCTTCTTGGCGCGGCGCTGGATATATACACCTGAACGGACGAATGAATGCGGCGCGTAGTCCGCTCTGCGCTAAAAATTTGGAAATTGTTCCCGTTCAAGGGCGCTGCCTATCCACACGTTTTCGCCTAGATAGCTCTCTCTCCGCCCCTCTATGAGTATCTGAACTTTTTTCACTGTGGGAAATTCGGTCGCCGTCCACAGCACTTGGTTGATCTGCCCGGCGTAGCCGTCTTTGCCGTGCGTGTTGTAAAGAAATTCTTCGTTGAAATTGACGTAAGCGATCCCCTGCTGAATGGCGACCGACAATAGTTCCGTTCCTTCTGGAATGAGAGAGATGAGCCGCCGTTCTTCTTCGATTTTAGACAACCCGGCCAAAAGCGCCCGCAAGGTTGCGGCGAGGGGAGCCTCCGTATCGGGCAACATGCGTTTCACCGCTACACGGTGGAGGTTGCCGTTTTGATCTATCGAAAGAAAATAAAGCGTTCTCGCCTGTTCATCCAGCGAAACGCCAGGCGAATCGCCAGAATTGAGAACGGTGAGAGGCTGCGTCACGTCCGGCGCAAGCTGTTCAATGGGAATGGGCGGCAATTCCGGTACAAAGTTTTCAATGGCAGGATTTTGCGCTGGCGCCGGCGCAGACTGCATTTCGAACATGCCATCTTCTTCTGTTCCAGCCGGAGCGGAGGCAACCTGCTGTCTGAGAAAACTTGGAAGGTTGATTCCCAAACTGTACAGGTTGGAGATAATTACTTTTCGGTTGAAAAGCAAAAGTAAAATCAGCGCGACAGCAAAAATCGACCAGAAGACGACGCCCGGATGCCTCGCTAAAGATAATTTTTTTCGACTACGCATACCTTTTTATAAGATATATCAAAAAGATGATGCGGTCAAGTTTTTTATTCGCAAAGTCTGGTTTAATATTCCGCCGAATCTTCGATTCGCGCTTGCCTCGGCTCAAATAAGGCGACGCCTACAAAAATTTGGCATTAAACCAGACCATATAGGCTGTTCCAAAACTTCAGTTTTGGAACAGCTTCTTACCCCTGGAGAAAATTGGATAAACCGCAAATGCTAAACCCATAAAGAATTAGCAATTTTCTCCAAAAGCCTGTTCCAAAA
>JAIRLZ010000052.1 GCA_031259035.1 Treponema sp.
CTTTTGGAGAAAATTGCTAATTCTTTATGGGTTTAGCATTTGCGGTTTATCCAATTTTCTCCAGGGGTAAGAAGCTGTTCCAAAACTGACGCCATAAGGCGCGTTTTGGAACAGCCTAACCTATAAATAGGGTGGCGGATACGCCGCTTCAACTCCCGCCGGCGCCAAAAGTTCTCGCGCTTTTCTCGTTTTGCGGGAAGACAGGCTGTCCATCGCCGCCATCTCACCACAGGGTATAAGCGCGATTTGTTTTCACATGATGATGCACACGCCTGACAACGCTTTGTATTCGCGGATTTTTTCCAGAACACCCGTTTCCCTATCAATATGGAAGACGACAAGGTTGTCCGACTCTTGGTGGCAAACAAGCAGGTAGTCTCCGGATGGATCAACAGCGAAATCTCGCGGCATTTTGCCGCCGGATGGAACAACCCGTTCCGGTTCGAGCAATCCGTCTTCCATAACGCGGAATGACGCTATGCTGTCATAGCCGCGGGTTGACACGTAGAGGCGCCGGGCGTCCGCGCCGAACTTGATCGCGGCTGCCGTGGCGCCGGCGGTCTGTGCCGTGGTTGGCAATGCCGGAATGGTTTGCAAGAGGGCGCGGCATGCGCTAGAGAGGACGTCGACGGTGCAAGCAAGCTCATTTGCCACATATACAATGTCCTTTGCAGGGTGGAAAATCGCGTGTCTTGGACCCGATCCGGCGGCTGATTGCAAAAACGGCGGGTCAAGCGGAAGCAGCGGCTTTCGCCTGTTTTTGTCAAAGGCGAACCTCCATATCCTGTCTGAGCCTAAATCACAGGCAAGCGCAAAGGTGGAACACTCCATTCCCGGCGTCTCACGCGAGATAAAAAAGTGTCCATGCGGGGCTTCCTGCCGCTCTTTATTGGGGCCGTTTCCTGTAAACTGAACGATCTGGACGCATTCGCCGGCGCTTCCATCCGCATGTATGGGAAAAACCGTTGCGGAGCCTTCCAGATAATTAGAAACAACGGCGTACGTTCCACTGTTGTCAAGCGCGATATGGCATGGGCTTTTCCCCAGGCTGGAAACGTGGTTAATAAGAGAGAGTTTTTCCCCTCTCGCACCGCCCACCGCAAAAGCGGAGACGGCGCCTGTGGGCTTTCCTTGAAATTCATTGATCTCATTTGTCGCGTACAGAAATTTCTTAGAAGCGGACAAAACGAGGAACTCTGGATTCACCGCTTCCACCGCGATATGCAGATCCTGCGCCTCGCCCGCGCCGCTGTCAAAAAGAAATGAATAAATGCCCGCGCTTCTCCCGCCCGCGCCCTGGGTATACGTGCCGATGTAACCGGTAGATGTCATTCAACGCTCCCCGCTTCTCCGCTTCGCGTTTTTCTGGTTGCATATGAGTTTTTCGATATGAACAAGAACATCATTGATGGTTTGCGCTGAATGGGTGACAAAGGCGTCGTACCCAAACGGACGACTAAATCCGAGTCGCGGATGCACCCTTTAATGGTGTCCGCCACATTCCGCAGGGCATTGTCGCCCTCAGTATGACCGTATGCGCTGTTGATGGATCTGAAGCCGTCAATAGCAAGCATGGCTATTGACCATGCTTGCTCGCCGCTTTGCTTGTTCAGCTTGTCGATAAATTCGTAAAACAAGCGCCTGTTGCCGGCGCCGGTAAGGACATCGAATTGCGCTTCGGTATGCATAATAAAAAGGTGGAGAGCCAAAAGACATGACGCGGAGCATATCCAGAACAACGGCGTATTATTCGCTATGAAACTGATCGTGGAGCCGGCGCTTGACAATATAAGGATTATGAAAATCAGGTTGATATGATAAACGGAAACATTTTTATAGGATAAAAGCAGATCAACAATATTAAGAATAAAAGGAAGATAGCTTATTAACAAACGGATGAAATACTTGCCGCCGTACATGAATTCATTGCGGTTCGTAAAAAAGAAATAAAACCCCCATCGCAGGTTGAGCAAGAGCGCGGCTATATGAACAAGGTTAATAGCGGCGGCTGTTATAATGATTATTTTCAACCGTTTCATATTCTTGTAAGAGAGATAGTCAAGAAAAACAACCATTGCATACATCATGCCGACCTGAAAAACATAATACAGCGTATTAACAATATAAAGCGCGGTTTGTCTGGTTTGTCCGCCTTGTCCCGCCAGCATATGATGGATGAAGTCGCACGTTATGGCCAGAAGCGTCATAATCAAACAAGAAATGAAGATTTTTCTTTGAACAGCATCCGTATTGCATTTGAGGAGATAGCCAATGCCAATAATAACAACAACTAAAAAAGAATCAAGCGAGGCGTTAAACAAATAAACTGGCATTTTCCCGGCTTTCTCCTTTTTAAGATTAGGGCAAACACGGAACAAGCTCTAGCAGCCTGTTCGCTTGTAGGTTTTCATGGTTTTTTTGTTGAAAAAAGCCATGAAAACCACGATGTATGGGTTGCCGCGAACCTTCGGTTTGCGAACCAAAGGTTCGACGGAGTTTGAGCGGAAGAAATGGCGCAAAAACGCGCGTTTTCTCCGATTTGGGGCGCGAAGCGCAACAAACTCCTAGGACAAGCTGTCTAAAAAATTTTTCAGGAATTCCGCTGGTTCGATTTCCCTGTTCAGAATTTGATGAAGCCCCATGCTTATCGGCAGCTTGAGCCTGTATTTTTCCGCTAAAACTTTTATATGTTTGGCGGCCGCGACGCCTTCCGGCAAATAGCCCACCTCTTTGATGCGGTTTATCAGATCGTCCAAATCGTTGAATCGCTCAAGAATGCGCTTTTCAATGATTTCCCGTCCGAATCTGCGGTTCCGTCCCCAGACCGAACGGCAGGTGACGTCAAGGTCGCCGATGCCGGAGATTGAGGTGAAGGTTTCGGGATGGGTCGATCCCATTGCGTGTCCAAGCGCCTGTATCTCGTTCAGGCCTGCGGCGAGGAGCAGAGACGCGGTGCCGTCGCCAAACATCTCGCTTTCAACGTCATCAACGCCTGTTTTAAGCGCGTCAAGCATACCAAATGCTATGGCGATGACGTTCTTTGCCGCCGCCGCCACTTGGACGCCCTTGACGTCAAGGGAGGAGAACACCAAAAGCCGCTCGTTTTTGAGCAGATTCCTGTAACGGATCGAATTCTTGGCGTTTTCGCTCGCCGCGATAAGCCCCGTGATCTTTCCGCGCCCCACCTCCTCGGCGTGGCTCGGCCCCGCTATGTACACAAGGGAATGCTGGTAAAAACCGGGAAGGTAATCTTCCAGCATTTCAAGGATAAGCCGCGGTCCTTTGGGGCTTGACAAAAAGCCTTTGGTGATGACCGCGATGGTTGTTTCCCCATCCCGAATTGACGGAATGGCGAGAATTTTTTTCACCGTATCCAAAAGGTACAGAGACGGCGATGCCAAAATAAGAAATTCACGGTTGAGGGCGGCCTCGGCCAGGTCCGTGGTCGCCCTCAACGTTTCGGGAAGACCGACATCGGGCAAGAACCGCGAATTGATGCGCCGCTCATTTATGTCTTCCACCACGTCGCTTTCAAGCCCCCAAATAACAACATCAATGCCTTTGTCAGCTATTGACTTGGCAACCGCGGTTCCCCACGCGCCCGCGCCTAACACCGCCGCACGTTCATTCATACTGTTCCTCCAATTCATTTCTCCATAGACTTTCCCAAAACTAACCCGAACATAGTTCGCGTTTGGGGAAAAGCTCTATATTTTCAGCATTGCGCGCGCTCTTCAAATTCGCCAACTCTTTTTTCCAATATATCCAGACTTTTCCGCCAGAAGGCATTGCCTTCAATATCACAGCCGATGGAACGAGCGACGTCTTCGACGGTCGCGCTGCCGGTCAATGCAAGCATGGCCTTGTATTTCTCCACAAAGCCTTGTTTGTTTTCTGAGTACGCGGCGTACAAGCCAAGCGAAAAAAGCTGCCCAAAGGCATAAGGATAGTTGTAGAATCCCAGCGCCGCGCTGTAATAGTGGCTTTTCACCGCCCACATATACGGATGCAACAGATTTTCGTCAAGTCCGTCGCCGTACGTTTTCTTTTGCGCGTCAATCATAAGAGCGCATAGCTCTTCAGGGGAAAGCTCCACTACGGCGCGCCGTTCAAACAGTGCCTTTTCAAAATAAAAGCGGGATAGTATATCAACAATGACTTGGCAACAGTCCTTGAGATTCGCTTCTATTAAAAACAGTTTTTCCGCGTTGGACGCCGCCTTTGCATAGGCGCCCTCAAAGATGATGGTTTCAGCAAATACGCTTGCGGTTTCCGCGAGCGTCATAGGATACATAGCCCGCGTACGGGGCAGGGACTTGATAATGTCATGGTGCCACGCATGTCCAAGTTCATGCGCTACGGTACTCACGCTGTCGAAAGAGCCGTCGAAGTTGCAGAGAATGCGGGAAACGCCCGCAAGTGGGAAATCGGCGCAGTACGCGCCGCCTACCTTGCCCTCCCGTATTCCAGCGTCTATCCAATGCGCGTCAAAAGCCGCTTGCGCAAACGCGCCCATCGCCGGATCAAAAGCCGAAAATTGGTTCACGATACATTGGGACGCCTCGTCAAACGTCCACCGCCGCCCTTCGCCGACAGGCGCAAAAAGATCGTAGAACGCGCACACCGGGATTTTGAGCGCAACGGACTTTATCGTGAGATACCTGCGGAACAGCGGCAGGGCGTGTTCCAGGGCGGCGATGAGAGAAGCGAGCGTTTCCTCGCTTATGCGCGACTGAAACGCCGCTTTTTGCAGAGGCTGGCATTCGCCTGCGGCGTTGCGCCAGTTCCGCCGCGTGTCCATGACAATCGCCGCGCCTTTTACCCCGTTCAACGCGGCGGCAAGCGGAATTTCAACGCTCCGCCACGCCTCAAGTTCCGCTTTGTACGCCTTCTCCCGCACCGAACGGTCCTTGTTCGCCGCCATGCCGCGCAATTGGGTGACGGTTTTCCACGCGCCGTCAACCGCGCCGTACGCGGCGCCTGCGGTGGAAGAAACCGCCTCGTGCAGGCGTTGCCATGCGTCCGCGCCAGATCGCGCGAGGTCGTTGGCAAGGTCTTCCATGTCCGGCGTCATTTGAAATCGGGCCTTGCGCACAGCTTCGGCAATAAAAAACTCGTAAGGCTCAAGGGTTTTGTCCGTGCGGAACAACTGTTCCCAATCTTCAATTTCAGCGAGCTTGTTCCGAAGGATGACCGCGGCCTTGCCAAGCGGCAACCGCGCCGACTCAACGGCGTTTATTTCAGCGAGCGCCCTGCTGTTGCGAGTGTCGGTTGTGTAGACGGCTTCCGCATAGGACATCAGGTTTTCCGCAGTGTCCGCGGCGTCTTCCCATGAGCGAATCGCTTTCACCGCGGAAGCGGCGTCAAACGGCGGGGAGTTTGTGAGCAGTTCCAACAACAGGGCGGCGCGTTTTTCAAGCAGGGCAATGTCCCGCTTGTATTCGGACGAATCAAACGATGGGTAGATCGTTTCGAGGTTCCACGAGGGAAGCGCGTCCGTGGCTGCGCCATTGGACGCTTCAATGGACGTATTTTTAAAAGTATCCATGAGAAAAGTTTAGCACAGTATAAAAAAAAATACTAGGGTCTGTTCACATTAAGGGAAAGAGGAGAGAGGGGGGGGGGGGGGGCGGAAAAAGTAAGTGTGGAAGTTACGGAAGAACAACACCGGCGCACAGCGCGACTGCCAGCCAGACAGCAGGGAAAATGAATAACCGCAGGGCTTGCCCTGCGGCATCGAGAAAGTTTAGCGTTATTTGGATTTAAAATATTACCGATTTCTTTATTGAAAAGCGCGGGCGTAATACCCCGCCCTTCAGGGCGGGGTAGTTCATTATGACCGGCGGCGCCTTCAAAATTGCCAAAGAGGAGATCGGCGAAACACTGAGCAATTTCAACTTCATACGGGGTGATTTGGCGGTCGCGGACCAGGCGTATGGGACTTTGAACGGCATGAAGCGCCGCCGGAACCGCAGCGCGGACTGTTTCGCCGTTTGCGATGAAAATGGAAATAAGGTTGATGTTGCCGGCGGGTTCGCGGCTCTGAAAAGCGGGGAACATTCCGAAGCCGTGGTTTTCGCCGCGCTCCCTGACAAGACAGGGATTCCGGCGAGGGTTTGTGTCAAGCGCAAGGATAAAGAGGCGTGTGAGAAATCCCGGAAAAGGCTGGAGCGCCGGGCATCCCGCAAAGGCGGCGACCTGCGGGAAAAGACCGTGGCGTTCAATGAATTCATCGTTGTGGCGACATCGCCTCCGGATTCGGTTGGCGCTGACGAAACCCTTGAAACCTATCGCCGGCGCCGGCGGGTTGAGATGCATTTCAAGCGGCTGAAATCCATAATGGACTTCGGCGATTTGCCTAAGCAAAATCCGGCGGCTTCGGAAGCGCGGCTGAACGGCAAGATAATGGTCGCATTGTCAATCGAAGCCTTCATAGCGAAGGCTTCTTTTTCCCCGGCGACCGAATCGAATGCCGGGCGCGGCTTATGGCGTGAAACGGCGTCCGTTCATTTGGTGTTGAAGACCGATCTGGGTCTGCGGACACTTGAAGATTGCGAGCGCATAGCGAAACGTCTTGAATGCGAAAAACGAAAGCGGGGAATACGGCGCCAAATGTGTAATACTTTAGGCTGTTCCAAAACGCGCCTTATGGCGTCAGTTTTGGAACAGCTTCTTACCCCTGGAGAACATTGGATAAGCCACAAATGCTAAACCCATAAAGAATTGGCAATTTTCTCCAAAAGCCTGTTCCAAAACTAACCCGAACCGCAGGTTCGCAACCGCAGGTTCGCGTTTTGGAACAAGCCCAATTATTTGACTTGTTTAACAACCCGGTTGGTTGTTAAACAAGCCGCGCCGTTTTTTTAATGGTTGTTGTTTAGAAACTGGGGTTTCTAAACAACTGTATTGAGACAAGCGGAACGACGTCGGCAAGTGAGGCGTGTTTTTCCAACAAGCGTCAAATTTCATCACCACCTGCGTATCTCTTTCGGCTCCTCTATCTTCACCGTGTCGCCCGACTGCTCTATCACATACAGCCCCGCCCGCAACGCCGCCTCCCGCGCGTTCCGCGGCATAATCGCCCCG
>JAIRLZ010000054.1 GCA_031259035.1 Treponema sp.
CTTTTGGAGAAAATTGCTAATTCTTTATGGGTTTAGCATTTGCGGTTTATCCAATTTTCTCCAGGGGTAAGAAGCTGTTCCAAAACTGACGCCATAAGGCGCGTTTTGGAACAGCCTAAATTAAAAGCCGGCTTTATGTTGACCGATCTGTATGAAGATTACGGTAATGAGGGCGTGTTGCGGGAATACGCGCCTGAATATATCGTTACACGGTCAATTAAGCCGCTCACTATAGGAGTTGTATGAACAGTAACATGATTATTGAAACCGGCGGCGGTACCGACGACGCCACCGGCTGCGGTTTCGGCGCCACTAATGTTGACGCCGCTCATAGTGGCGCCGCCACTTTTGGCGCCGCCATTTTTGGCGCGGAATTCGGCTTGTCCGATGCGGTGCTTGAGGCGTTGAAAAACAAGGGCTTCACCGCGCCCACGCCCATTCAGGCGATAAGTTTGCCGCGCTTGCTCGCGGACGAAGGGCATTTGGTGGTGAAAGCCCGCACCGGCACCGGAAAAACAGCGGCGTTTGGCATACCGCTTGTGGAAAAACTCACAACCGGAACGCGCGCCCCGCGCGCCCTTATCCTGACGCCGACGCGAGAGCTATGCCAGCAGATTTGCAAAGAGATCGCGTCTCTTACCACGCGGCAGTTTCCGCGCATTACCGCGGTGTACGGCGGGGCGTCCATCCGCAATCAGATATTCGAACTTAAACGAGGGACGGAAATAGTCGCCGGCACTCCGGGCCGGGTCATGGATTTGATGGATCGCAAAGCGCTTGATCTCTCAGCCGTTGATTATTTTATCTTGGATGAGGCCGATGAAATGCTCGACATGGGCTTTTTTGAGGATATTGAAACCATTCTCAAGGCGGTGAAACCGGAACGCAGAGTGGGGCTTTTTTCCGCAACCATGCCGGATCCTATCCTGAAAATCGTACGGGAGTATATCGGCGAGGTGGAAATTCTCGAAGACGCGGCTCCCGAAGACGAGAAGCCGGCGGTGGATCAGTTCTACCTTGTGGTCAAGAAGGAAGATCGTTTGGAAGCCCTGCGCCGCATTATAGATGCGGCGGACGATTTTTACGCGCTTGTTTTTTGCGCGACCAAAATAGGAGCGGACGAACTGGCGCACCGTCTGGTGGAAAATGGGTATCCCGCGGAAGCCATACACGGCGACCTTTCCCAAGAGGCGCGTGAGCGGACGCTGCGCAGATTCCGCTCAAAGCTGACCAAAATCCTCGTGGCGACCGATGTCGCGGCGCGTGGGCTTGACATAGAGCGGCTTACCCATGTCATCAACTTCGATCTGCCCAACGACAAGGAAATCTACATTCACCGCATCGGCAGAACGGGCAGGGCTGGACGCCGGGGCAAGGCTGTCAGCCTTGCCCTGCCTTCCGAGCGCCAACGTATAAAATTCCTTTCGCGCAACATGGAACGACTTCTTGGCACCCCCATTGTTTTCGCCAAGGTTCCTCATGTGAAAGCCGTGATGAAGGCCATGAAACGCCGGATTGTGAGTTCCGTCATAGAGGCGTGGGACGCGGATGCCGATGATCCTCTACAGAGCGGAGATGCGTCCGCAGCAATCGCGGAACAGGGCGTTGAGAACGCAACCGCGGTTGCGGGAGAAGCCGCCGCTATTCCGGCGGAAGGAGCGGTGGAGGCTGGCGCTGCGGCTGGCGCTGCGCCGGCTGTTTCTCTGCTCCTCTCAGATCCGGTCGCGGCGATCAGCTAGGAATTGAGAGAAAAATTAGGCGCTGAAAAAGCGGTGCAGGCGCTGGTCACCCTGTCCTACGGCGAGCAGTTGGATCCTTCCCGGTATGGGGCCATTGTGGAATTTCAAGAGCAGGCGGAGCGGACTATGGCTGCGCACGGATTTTCACGCGGCGGCGCATATGAAAAATACGAGAAAAAACATTCAAGGCATTCGGCGATTCGACATGACCGGAGGGCGCCCCGCTTTGCTGACGGACCCTCCCGTTACGCGAATTTCGCGGCGGATTTCTCCGCGGCGAGCGGCGTACTGCGGGTCTATGTGGGGCTTGGGCGGCAGCATGGAGCCTCCGCCCGCGATGTGGCGCAGTTCCTTTCACGCGCGGGCAATGTCGCCGGACGCATGGTTGATGGCATCGAAATGAAAGATTTTTGCGCCTTTGCCACCATGCCCGAAGACGCCGCGTTGCGGGCTATTGAGCATTCCCGCAAAGCGCAAGACGAGCCTATTATAAAGAAGGCGCTTGAGAGAGGCTAACCTACCGGCATGGAGCGCAGCGACCTGAAAACCGCGCGTCAGGCGGAAATGCTTTTTAACCGTCTCACCAAAAGGCATAAACATCTTAAAAAATGGGCGTCGCGCAGCGGCGTCAATGCGTTCAGGCTCTACGACAGGGATATTCCCGAAATCCCCTTGCAGATCGACCTGTACAATGACGCCGTATGCGGCGCCCTTTTTGAGCGCCCGTATGAAAAAGACGACGGCGAAGAGGCGCTCTGGCTTGAC
>JAIRLZ010000170.1 GCA_031259035.1 Treponema sp.
CCCCGCCCCCCCCCCCCCCCCCCCCCCCCCCCCGCGCCCCGGCCCGCCCCCCCCCGCCGCGGCCGGGCCGGGGCCGCCCCCAGAGCCGTTTGGTTCCGCGCGGCGCAAAATGCGGCGCGCTTTGAGTTCAGCAAGGGCGTCAAGATATGTGCAGCCTACTGTAACAAGCCGCTTTTCCGGCAACCCTCGTTTTTGTTCCAGTATGCGTATGTCTTTTTTCTGGTAATCGCCGGTTAAAAGAACACTGTCGAAATAGTCTATCCCGAAAAGCCGGTAGAAAGTCGCGTCCGTCACCGCGTGGAGAATATGCGCGTAGTGTTTGACGCCGGGCGAGCGTTTAAGCTGGAATACATCAAGCGCCGGCGTCGTCATCAGGCACACATCGGCTTCAAGAAAATTGAGAAACCGGTACGCCGCGTTTCCCTTGCCGATAAACTGCGCGTGAATATGGGAGGATTGAAACGACAATCCCGGATCATCGCCATCCGATGTGTAAAACGCGCTGTCAACGCCCCGCTTGTCCAACGCTTCCAGAATGGGCTTGAACACATTCCAGTATTGCTTTCCCTCGGAATATATAACGAGACGTTCTTTTTTTGCCTGCGCCGCCGCTTTTTCTTTTGAGAGCAAACCGGATTTTAAGGAGATGGCGAGATTTTTCACAAAAAAGAACGCGGTGACCGCAAGCCCTGTGAGCAGGGAAAAGAGCATGCTTCCCGTCCCCGGATCAATGTACGCGGCGGCGGGAAGCGTGAAACATACCATAAAAAAGAAACAATATGCGGCTCTCATTGCGCGTTCTCCCAGCCGCCCCACGAGGAGGCTTTGAAAATGTCTCTGCCTATGAGCGTACGGACGCCGGACAGGTTGAACAGGTACGGACCGTGTTTTGACGGATTGGCGGCGACAGCCCGCGTCACCGCCAGCGGATCGTTTTCTTGAAACGTTCTTGATAACGAGGTTCCCAGATGCGGATTTTTTGGCTCCAGCAAGCCTTGCGTAACAAGAACAGGCACGTCGGCGTTGGTCATAAAGGTTTCAGAAACGGACAGGGGTCCATGAGCGTTGAAATCTTTCACCATGAGGAGCGGATTAAAATCCTCCATGCGGGATCCTTCAAACATATCTTTGGCGAACCCGGTTCCGTGGTCGGAAACAATCACGATTCTGGTGTTGTCATATACGCCCATAGCCTGCAAGCCCGCGAGCCATATGGTTACGGCTTTCATCGCCGCCATGAAGGTGTACATATACGCCGCCGTATCTTCAGACCCAAATTTTTCTATGTCTTCTTCGGTAAAAGAAGGCGGGCTTGCGGACAACCGCCCGTCCTTGGTGTAAACGCCCGGTTCGTGGGTCGTTTCGTTAAAAAACATGCTGAACGTGTCGGCGCCGTTGTCCACAGTACACATAGAATTCAAGTAATACAAGGACGAATATTCGGTCAATCCGAGGCCAAAAGCGTTGGTGGTGCTATCCCGCCACCACATTCCCTTGTAATGGATGCCGTAACGAAGCGCCGGAATGCTGACGCGGAACAGCGCGTAGCGAAACAGGACGTCAAAGTCGAAACTTTCAAGGAAATTTTCCGTTTTCAGATGAAACTCTTCTATATATTGTTTATTAAACCTGCCGTCAAGATTCTGCACCGTCACATTCGGGATGTCTTTGAACACGGCCGGGTCCGAAACAAAACGCATATTGGTCAAGGACGGATCTGTTATTGAGATGCGGCCGCCCGCTTCGCCAAACAACTTTGGCAGGACCGTGAGCGCCTCGTTGGCTTTGCTGGATAAAAGCTCGCTCGCCCGCGCGTTTATTTTCTGCGGCGTGTAGTCATAGCCGCCGTATATGGGGAGCAATCCGGTTACCGTACAATTGCCAAAAGAAAGCGTATTGGGATACCAGGTGAAACCGTCATAGAGTTCCCGCAGTTCGGGCGCCTCGTCCAGCGCTAGGTTCATGGCGACGCCTAAAGCGCGGTCAAGGAACATGATGAAGGTGTTGGCGCCGGTTTTGGTAAAAGGGAATACGGCGTCCGTACGTACATTATATTCCCGCGCGGTTTGCCGCATCTCTTTCAGTTCCGCGCCCAGCGTGAACATCGTTATAATACTCATCGCGGTTATCGCAATGGCGACGGCGTTATAAACGCCCGCCAGTATTTTCTGTTGTCTGGCAAGAAAAAAGACAATGGGAACAATAACCGCGACGGCTAAGGCGGCGGCGTTCATCCACAGCGGAAACGCCCGGCTTATAAGTTCCGGCTGTTCGATTTTGAAGGAGGCCGTCATAACGCCATAGGACGCGCTCAAGGCAAACACACAAACCAACGATAAAAGCGTGGTTATCGCGGCGCCCACGGCGAGAATTTTTCGTATACCGGCGTTCGCAAACGCCCATACGACGCCCGGAACAAGCAGGCACACGACAAAACTTTGCAGGAAGGTTCTTAGGATATAGTGAATCGGATCCGCAAAGTCAGACGCCTCTGACGCCATGACCTGCGCGGGAATAAGCAGTCCCATGAGCAAAAGAAGCGCCGCGCACGATGAGAAAAAAAGGAGGCGGGCGTCTCTTTCCGCCGTCTGCAGCCGCCGCGCCATCTTCACGACCCATCTCCATACGAAAGGAAGGGCTATGAGTCCTGCGCCAAGCCCCGCTATCATAAACGTGTAACGGTCGAGGTTGAACCATCTCCCTAACGCGCCGGCGGCAAGAACAAGTCCGGCGATGGCAGCGATTGCCTGAAGCGCCATTGACGGACGTTTTAATGTCGCGGACGCCAGATTTTTTCCCAAAGAAAAGACATTGTTGCACGTCCAATACAACACGAGACCAGAAGGCGAATTATAGAGCAGCGCGAGAAAAATAATCGCCATGCCGTAAAGCTGCGCTTTTTCACGGGTTCCCATGTCTTTCGCATACACCATCGCGGACAGCAGATTTATAACGGTCATCAACAGCGGCATGACATTAATAGAGAAGCCATGTATGACAAGCAAATGATCCGCTTCGCCCAGATTCCGCAAGAAATAAAATGATTTTCCCGCCAAACTCGGCGTATGCGATAAAAACCAATACGCCGCAAGAAAAAATGGAATTTGCAGCAACAAGCCTACGCTTGAACGCAGGGCGGAGAGAGGAGAGTAACGCATTTGCCGGTAATACGTGTTGATAATCATCTGGCGCTCATCGCCTTTGAACACGGAGCGTATATCGCCGAGTTTGCGCTTCATGCGCTTTTGCATAAGACGCTCCTCATGCTGCCACCGATCCGCGACCGTGTAAATTGGAAGCAGGAGGGTGTTTACACAAACGCTCACCGCGACAACGGCAAGACCGGGGTTGTCAAGTATTTTTCTGAAAAGAACAAAAAGGAATTCAATCAACGCTCTGGGGAACCAGATGACCAGCGTATACAGTATATCGGTAAAATTCATGGTGTCTCTTATACTAACGACGAGCTATTTATATGCTTCCGAAATAGCTATAAATTCGTCTTGAATGTCAACCAGCACTTTGGTGAGTATGGGATCGAACTGAGCGCCGCTCCCATCAATAATGATTTTGATCGCGTCCTCATAGGAAAAGGCCGCTTTGTACACGCGGGCGCACACCAACGCATCGTACACATCGGCGACCGAGGCGATGCGCGCCGCAAGCGGTATGTCGTAGCCGGCGATTCCACGCGGGTACCCCTTGCCGTCGAAACGCTCGTGATGGCAATAGGCGATGTCGCGGCAGTGTTGCAGATATACGCCTTCATGGTTTTTAAGCATAGATTCGACTATCTTTTTTCCAAGCGTCGTATGGGTCTTCATAATTTCAAATTCATCGGGATCGAGCTTTCCGGGCTTCAACAGTATCTTGTCCGGTATGCCGATTTTTCCCACATCGTGAAGGGCGACGGACTTTATGATGATGTCAGGATCAAGTATTTTAAGCTGATAGGCGTATTCCACATACTTCGACGATCTGCTCATAAGCTGATCGATAAGCGACTCGGAATAAAGCTGCACGCGCTTGACATGGCTGCCTGATTCAAGATTGCGGTACTCAATGATGTTCGCCATCGCCTGGAGCATGACATCCATCGATTCCATGATCTCGGCGGTTTTTTCCTCCACCAATTCCTCAAGATGATCGCTGTAGTTTTTAAGCTCTATCTGGTTCTTAACCCGCAGCCTCACGACATCGGGATTCGGCGGCTTGGAAATATAGTCAACCGCGCCCGCGGCAAGAGCCCTGCTTTCCTCCTTGTCCGCCGTGATAAAAATAACTGGAATACGTTTAAGCGAATCATCCGCCTTAATGTTTTTAAGCGTCTCAAAACCGCCCATTTTGCGCATCTGCACATCAAGCAGAACGACTTTTGGGAGAACCTTGCTATGCCATAATATGTCGAGCGCCTCTGTTCCGTCGTTCGCCGTGATAACCGTGTACTCATCTTCGAGTATGCCTTCGAGCAGCATCACGTTGATTTCTTCATCATCAACGACCAAGACGGAAGGTCTTGTTGCATTATCCATGAGCGGCTAAAATCTCATCAATGGCTTTTTGCGTTTCATTAAAACAAGCGGTTATACCGGCGACAGTTCCCGCGTCAATCACGTGATCCTTTAACTGCGCGTCAAGCGCCGTGGCTTTTTCATAGAGCGCGGCAAGGGATAGGTTGCCGCTTAAGCCTTTGAGCGTATGAGCGCACGTCTCGGCTTTTTCGTAATTTTTTTCCTCAATGAAATGCAGCAATTCGGTGAGATTTGTTTCATTTTTGAATTTAGTGAGCAATTTCACATACAACTTTTTGTTGTTCATCACCCGCTTCAAGCCTTCTTCCTGATTAACATAGACAGCAGCCATATTTCCCTCCAAGTGCGTGAATATGCTATTTTCTACATGGGGGATTCTTTTTCAAAATGCGCCGCCGTCCGGATGCGCCGCCAAGCGCGGCGGATTTTGAGAAACCCTATATCAATAGAGGCTGTTCCAAAACGCGCCTTATGGCGTCAGTTTTGGAACAGCTTCTTACCCCTGGAGAAAATTGAATAAGCCGCACATGCCAAACTCATAAAAAATTGGCAATTTTCTCCAAAAGCCTGTTCCAAAACCAACCCAAACGCGGTTCGCGTTTTGGAACAGGTTCAATATTAATAATAACATATAGCCTAAAATTTTACAAGAGCGTTTTGCCGCGGTCAGTGGCGCGGCCAATAGCGCAAAGTTTTTACAATGATAGTAAAGAAGTATAGTATACCGCCAATAATTTGTCAATGAAATTCCATCTTGAAACGCAAAGTGCGCGAAGCGTCTCGCGGCGGGATGTGTTGATTTTTTTCCCGCTCTGTAATAGAGTACAACGTATGGGAATAATAGACCGTCTGAGTGATGTCATCAGAAGTTACCTTAATGAGGATTCGTTCAGCTACGAAAAAAAAAGGCGGACGTACGGCGTAGATTCTGATCTTGAAGCCGCCTATGAGGAATTAAACGAATTCCTTGGACGCGGCGAGGGGCGCGGCGCGTCACATGATTTTGGCGCTCAAAACGACGCCGGTTTTGGAGGACAGTTCCGCAACGTTCATACGGCGGCCGCTCCCAAGGCCGCGCCCGAAGCGTTGCGTCCGGCTTTTGCGGAATTGGGCGTCCCATTCGGCGCGGATCCGGAAGTGTGCAAGACCGCGTATAAAAAACTGCTTAAAGTCCACCATCCTGACCGTCATGCGGGGCATGTTGAAAATATGCGGAAAGCCACCGAGAAATCCGCGCGCATCAACGCCGCGTATGAAAAAATTGAGCGGTGGCGGGCAACCGGAACGGTGTAAGCCGGACCGCATTGACAACACCGGTTCATCTCATTTACCCATACTCCAGCGGCGGCTTATGAAAACATCGGATTTTACCTTTGACATTCCTGAACGCCTCATCGCCCAGCGCCCGGTTGCGGAACGCGGCGCAAGCCGCCTTATGACGCTTGACCGCGCCTCGCATGAAAGGCGGCGCCTCCATGTCGCGGACTTGCCGGACATTCTTGAGGCCGGCGATCTCCTCGTATTCAACAATTCGCGGGTGCGCAAGGCGCGTCTTTTAGGCGCTTCGCTCAACACCGGCGCGCGTGTGGAATTTCTCCTGCTCAAACGCCTTGACGAATGTACATGGCAGGTTATGGCGTCTCGTTCAAAACGCAGGCGGACAGGAAGCGGCTGCTTGTTCGCCGACGGGACGCGGGCGGAAATCATCGGTTCGGATGGGGAACGCCGCATCCTTCGCTTTGACCCGCCGATTGACGACGCGTGGCTTGACATGCATGGGCATATTCCGCTGCCGCCGTACATTAAACGCCCGGACGAATTGGAAGACGGCGACCGCTACCAGACCGTGTATGCAAAAAGTACCGGCTCCGCGGCGGCTCCGACAGCCGGACTGCATTTTACGGAAGCGCTGCTTGCGCGGCTCAAGGAGCGGGGCGTCGAAACGGCGTTTATCACGCTTCACGTGGGGTTGGGAACCTTTTTGCCGGTTCGGACGGAATGTATAGAGGATCA
>JAIRLZ010000224.1 GCA_031259035.1 Treponema sp.
TTTGAGCATCCGTAACTGTCTCATATAGGTGCTATGGGCCGGATATGCTTTTTGCTTTAATTCAGGCGGAAAAAACAGAAAAAAAGGGAATAACCTTTCATGGCGAATCCTCCCCGCCGATGGAAGCGAGCGCTGCTGTCTAAAATTTTTATGGGTCAAGTTTAGCCCTTCAGGGCGGGGTGTCTTGCAAGCGTCGCATTGCTTGCGAGGTTCAGCGAACCTTCGGTTAGCGAACCAAAGGTTCGACAGTTTTTAGAGGTTTTCTCACCCTGTGGAGAACATTGTGTTTGCGCACTTCATTACCGCAGGTTCGCTGAACTCGTGTTCGCACATGTAGTTTGCGCTTTGGAACAGGCTCACTTGACTATTTGCACTTTTCATCATACAATCTGATTATAAATTTTTATTTTGGAGGTTTTTTGTGAAAGTAGCAATTAACGGTTTTGGGCGTATTGGACGCCTTGTATTTCAGGCTCTCGTAGGGCAGGATCTACTCGGAAAAGACAAAATTGACGTTGTTGCGGTTGTCGATCTTTCAACCGACGCGAAGTATTTTGCCTATCAGCTTAAGTATGACTCCACCCAGGGCAAGATGAAAGCGAACATCGAGACTAAGGGCGAAGATGTCCTCGTGGTCAACGGACATGAGATCAAATGCATTTCCGGCAAGGGGCAGACGCCCGACACCCTTCCGTGGAAAGATCTCGGCGTGGAATACGTTATTGAATGCACCGGCATCTACACCAATGAGAAGGCGTATGGTCATATCGCGGCAGGCGCGAAGAAGGTTGTCATTTCCGCGCCCGGCAAATCGGCGGATCCCGAAAAGCCGATCAAAACGTTTGTCATGGGCGTAAACGAGAACGAATATGATCCGGCGAAGCACCATGTGCTTTCCAACGCAAGCTGCACCACGAATTGCTTGGCGCCGGTTGTTCATGTTATTTTGAAAGAAGGCTTCGGCATTGAAACCGGTCTTATGACCACAATCCACTCCTACACCGCCACCCAGAAAACGGTGGACGGCGTTTCCCAGAAAGACTGGCGCGGCGGACGCGCGGCGGCGATCAACATCATTCCGTCCACCACCGGCGCGGCTAAAGCTGTAGGCGAAGTCCTCCCCTCAACCAAGGGCAAACTCACCGGCATGAGCTTCCGCGTCCCGACCCCCACCGGTTCCGTCGTGGATCTCACCTTCCGCTCGGAAAAAGACACCTCCATTGAGGAAATTGACGCGGCTTTCAAGAAGGCTTCAGAGACCTATCTTAAAGGCATTCTCGCGTATTGTGATGAGGAAATCGTTTCCACCGACATTATCCATGACTCCCACACCTCGATCTACGATCACCTTGCGACAAGCCAAAACAACCTCAAGGGCGAGAAACGCTTCTTCAAAGTGGTGTCATGGTACGACAATGAATGGGGGTATTCAAACAAGGTCGTTGATCTGCTGAAGTACATCGACGGCAAGAAATAAGCGCGGCCAAAGCGCATGATGGGGATGGCGCGAAGAGAATGCGACAATTCTCTCCCGCGCGTCCTCCTTGCCTTCACATGAACCGGCGCCGGTTCCGCGCATTTCCCCGCCTCAGGGCGGGGCGTCATATTGGGGGTGTTCATTCGACCGCTTCCATATGAGGCTGTTCCAAAACGCGCCTTATGGCGTCAGTTTTTGGAGCGGCAATCTTAGATTTAGATGGAAAAGCGGGCTTTTGACCGCTTTTCCTCAAGCCAGTTCCAAAACCAACCCGAACCGCGTTCGTACATGTAGTTCGCGTTTTGGAACTGGCTCAATTGGGAGGCAATTATGGCTATCAAAACAGTTAAATCCGTTGATCTGAAAGGCAAACGGATTATCATGCGCGTTGATTTCAACGTTCCCATGAAAGGCGGCGTTGTTCAGGACGACACCCGTATCACGGCGGCTATTCCCACCATTCAGTACATTCTGGACCAAGGCGTCAAGACGCTTGCCCTTATGTCTCATTTAGGCGATCCGGTGAAGGACGCCAAGAAAGCTAGGGAAAAGGCTGAAAAAGACGGCAAGACGTTTGACTACGACGCGTACATAGCGGGCAAGCACCGGATGAAACCGGTGGCGGAATATCTTTCGAAAAAGATCGGCAAACCAGTCGTGTTTGCGGATTCCTGTTTCGGTCAGAAGGCGTTTATTGACGGGCAGCCCGACGGCGCCATCATCATGTTGGAAAACACCCGTTTCCATAAAGAAGAAACCGCCAAAGAAGCCGCTGACCGCGACACGCTCGCCAAAGAGCTTGCGAGTTACGGCGACATTTTTGTGAATGACGCCTTCGGCACCGCGCACCGCGATCACGCTTCCACCGCGAGCATCGCCAAATTCGCGCCTATATCGGTCGCCGGTTTCCTTATGGAAAAAGAGGTGAATTACCTTGAACCCATCGTAACCAGTCCGCAAAAACCGCTGGTCGCCATTATTGGCGGGGCGAAAGTTTCGTCCAAAATCGCGGTGCTGGAAAGCCTGTTGAAAAACGCATCCGCCCTCGTGATTGGCGGCGGCATGGCGTACACCTTCTTCAAAGCCCAGGGTCACAAGGTGGGCAAGTCCTTGGTGGAAGACGATCAGATCGAAACGGCGAAGCGGATTCTTGACGCGGCGAAGGCCGCCGGCGTGGAAATCGTGCTGCCCCTGGATCAGGTGGGCGCGGAAACCTTTGACGCCGCGGCGGCGCCGGTACCTGTTGACGGCGTTGATCTAAGCGACAACCTCATGGGGCTTGACGTGGGGCCGAAAACCATCGCCAAATACAAGGAAACGCTTGACACGGCGAAGACCATCGTGTGGAACGGGCCGGTCGGCGTGTTTGAATTCGACGCCTTTGCCAAAGGCACCGAAGAAGTCGCCAAGCTGGTTGCGGCGACAACGGCGAAGGGCGCCATTACGGTGGTCGGCGGCGGCGATTCGGTCGCGGCCGTCAACAAATTCCACCTTGCGGACAAGATGAGCCACGTATCCACCGGCGGCGGCGCGTCGCTTGAGTTGCTGGAAGGCAAAAAATTGCCCGGCATCGAAGTGTGCAGAGGGTGATTAACCGCGGGAGCGGGGATTTAGCCCCGCTAAAAAAAGGAAAACTATATGAGTAGACAGTATTATATCGCCGGCAACTGGAAGATGCACAAGACCCGCGCCGAGTCCGCTGATTTGGCGAAGGCGCTGGTCAGCCAGTTGGCGGACGGCAAGCGCAAGTACCTCGTCGCGCCTTCGTTCACGGCGCTTGAAACCGTGGGTTCTATCGTCAAAGGGAGCAACATCCTTCTTGGGGCGCAGAACATCGCCGCGGAGGAGCAGGGGGCGCATACCGGAGAGGTGTCCGTGTTGCAGATCAAGGATCTGGGGGTACAAGTCGTGATTCTTGGACACAGCGAGCGTCGGCATACCTATAAGGAAGACGACGCCCTCATTAACAAGAAGATGAAGCTCGCCCTGAAACACGGGCTTGACGTGATTCTCTGCGTGGGCGAGACCCTTGAAGAGCGTGAAGCGGGTCAGGCCGAAGTCGTATGCGAAAGCCAGACCATCTGGGGGCTTTCCGGCGTCAGCGCGGCGGATATTGCCAAGGTGACCATCGCGTACGAGCCGGTTTGGGCCATCGGCACCGGCAAAACGGCGACGCCTGAAGATGCGGACGCCATTCACGCCTACATCAGAACGGTGATCGGACGGCTGTACGGAGCGGAAGCCGCAAAGGACATCTGCATCCAGTATGGCGGATCGGTAAAGCCTGACAACGCGGCGCAACTAATGGCGAAAGAGAACATTGACGGGGCGTTGGTCGGCGGCGCGAGCCTCAAGCCCGAAACATTTGTACCCATAGCGAAATTCGCGTAACCGCGAGCGTCGCCAAAGGGTCGCGGCGGAGAATCTTCAACGTGAAGGTTCTCCGCCTTTTTTATGCCGGCTCATACCGGCATGGCGAGTCCCAGCGCCTTGATGATGTCTGGGTCCAGATCGGTCTTGAAATCGCGGTTTTCGCCCTCTTTGAACACACCGAAATCTCCATGCCAGTCCCAGATCGTCCAGCCTATGTCCCGTTCCCTGAAAAGCTCAAGCGTCAATTCGTGCCAGCGGACGCGGTCTTCCCGTATGCAATTTCTCATAAAAACGCCGAACTCGCCGCAGAAGACTGGAACTTGCCGCTTGTTGGCAAAGGACACGGCTTCGGAAAGGCTGGACGACATGGCTTCCCTTGAGGAAAGGACATTGTATTCGGCGAAGACTTTTTCATAGTAGGTTCCTTTTAAATCATCGGGCAGGGGCGGCATACGGGAGGAATCCCACGGGAAGGGCATCCCTTTAAGCGATGTAAGAGGTATGGCGTCCCACGGGGCGCCTTGGTGGGTGAACACGTGGGGATCGTAGTAATGGAAGGTGTAGATCAGGTTTTTGTCAGGGTATTCCGGGATGGTTTTTAGCTCCTCAATGGAATTATAGTGAACCCCGCCCACGATGATCGTACGTTCGGCGTCAATGGCGCGGATAACTTCAATGACATGCCCCTGTATGGCGCCCCACGCTTCGCCGGTTATGCCGTGCGGCTCGTTAAACACCTCGAATATGAGACGGCCGCCTCGGTTTTTATAGTGTTCCGCAAGCTGCGCCCATGTTTTGCGGAGAGCGAACTCCAGCGTTTCGTTCTTGCCGTCAGGAAGCGAGGTGTTAAACGTATGGTTGTCCAGCAGGAGGTACAGCCCCACTTCTTCCGCCCAATCGACGACTTGATCGAAGCGGGCCAGCAGCAGGGGATTCAAGGTGTACTCGGCGTCCACAACGAGATCATGAATCCGTATGGGAACCCGAATGTGATCCACTCCGATGCTCTTTACGTTCTCGAAATCCTTTCTGGCAAACATATTGAAGCGGAGCGCGTCTATTGCGCGCGCTTCAAACCAGCGGGAAAAATTGAAGCCCCGTGAAAAGGGCGTCTTACAAGCAAGTTTTTCTGGCATATACACATCCTTTGCAAACAAAAAAAAAGAGCCAGTTCAAAACGCATTTTGACGCTGGCTCCGCCCCCTTGAGGCAAGGGTATACAGTGATTTGGGAGGGGAACTGCATACCCTACATTTTATATATCGGCGGGAAGGCGAATTTATTTACACTTTTTAAGTAAAAGATAGAAATTTTTCCAAAACGCGCCCCAGGGCGTCAGCTTTTGGGAAAGGTTCGATAGATAAAATGCGTGGGTTGCTTTTCGCGGATAGTTCTGCGTCTCCAGCGCTTGACAATCATCTAATGACCAGCGCCGAAAGGCGGGAGATTCTCATGTAGCGCCCGCTTGGGGGTGGGCGCGTTCCTATGCCGCTTCAGTCAGCGGCGAGCGGCTTTTCAGCGATTGCCCAAATGCCCGAACTTCTTGCCGAACTCCCTTTCGCTTCTTGAATGGTTGTTTTTTCTTAAAAAATATGTAACATATATCCCCATGTCAGTAAATCTTAAAACCTTGCGTAATATCGGTATAATGGCTCATATTGACGCCGGAAAGACGACTACGACCGAACGCATCCTTTACTATACGGGAAAAAGCCACAAGATAGGCGAAGTCGATGACGGTGAAGCGGTCATGGACTGGATGGAGCAGGAACAGCAGCGAGGCATCACCATACAGAGCGCGTCCACCACGATCTACTGGAAAGGATTTCAAATCAACATCATTGACACGCCTGGACATGTGGATTTCACCGCCGAAGTTGAGCGTTCGCTTCGGGTGTTGGACGGCGCGATTGCGATCTTTGACGCGGTGAGCGGGGTGCAGCCGCAAACCGAGACCGTATGGCATCAGGCTGACCGCTACAAGGTGCCGTGCATCGGCTATGTCAACAAAATGGACAGACCCGGCGCGGACTTTTTTCAGACCCTGGAAGCCATTAAAACCAAGCTGGGAACGGACGCGACGGCGTTGCAAATACCTATTGGCGCGGAGCATGGTTTTGAAGGCGTCATCGACCTCATTTCCATGCGGGAGATCCGCTGGGACAGGGCGACCGAAGGCGAAACTATGGTTTTTTCGCCTATCGCCCCGGAACGTCTCGCTGACGCGGAGAAATGGCGTGAAAAACTGCTCGACGCCCTGTCGGAGGTGTCGGACAGCGTCACCGAAACCTACCTTGCCGGCGAGGCTGTCGGGGAAGAGCTTGTCAAAGCCGAAATCAGGAAAGCGGTGCTGACGCGGGATTTTTTCCCGGTGTTTGCCGGAGCCTCCCGCCGGAACATGGGCGTGCAGCCCCTCATCGACGCGGCGGTCGATTTTCTCCCGGCGCCTGACGAGCGCGCCCCGGCAATCGGCCATCATGTAAAAAGGAACGAGGAAATGCTTGTGCCTTGCAACCCGGACCGCCCTCAGCTTGGGCTTGTGTTCAAGATACAGAACGACAAGGAGGCGGGAAACCTCTGTTATGTGCGGATGTATTCGGGCGTCATAAAACCTGGGGAGGCGGTGTTCAATATCGGGAAGAAAAAACGCGAGCGGGTGAATCGCATCCTGCGTATGCATTCCAACAAATCGGAGCCGCTTGACAGCCTTTCCGCGGGCGACATCGGGGTCATCATCGGCATGAAGCTGGCGCAGAC
>JAIRLZ010000281.1 GCA_031259035.1 Treponema sp.
CTGTTTTTCTTTCATGTTTAACCCCATTCGGATGCCCTCCTTCGAGCGTCCTTATTATAATTTGGGTAACATTTTCAATTTGAGGCACGGGCCATTTTCGGTAACATTTTTTATGAGGCAACGCGAAGACTTGATTTTTTTACAGAATGTGGTACTATTTACTGAATGAGGACGATGACATGATTCGGACAATTTTTACTCCAGACAGCGCGCGGATAACTCTCCCAATCCCCGAAAAATACGTCGGCGCCGAATTGGAAATAATCGTTTTCCCTCTTAAAGACGCTTCTCCGGCGGCCGGCTTGCAAAAAAAACCTGTGTTTGGCTGCGCCAAGGGGCAATTTAAGATGGCGGGTGATTTTGACGCTCCATTAGATGATTTTATAGAGTATATGTGAAATGAATTTACTTTTGGACACACATGCGCTCATCTGGTTTTTCAACGGCAATGTATTGCTCTCGGAAGGCGCGAAGCAGGCGATTATTGAAACGCGGCATCGAAAATTTGTCAGCGTGGCTTCCGTTTGGGAAGCAGCCATTAAGATCAGCCTGAATAAACTCGCTTTTGACGGCAAGACGCGAGGATTTCTGGAGTTGATTGACAATAATGGGTTTGAGTTGCTCGCCATTGATAAAAAGTATATGTTAGAATTGGAAAACCTTCCTTTCATTCATAGGGATCCTTTTGACAGATTGCTCGTCGCAACCGCCATTTCAGAAAAGATGTATATTGTTACGGCTGACGCAAACATTCAAAAATATCCCATTAATTGTATGTGGTAGCGCGTGGTTTTAGAAATAGTCGCGGCGGGGTATTCGCCGCCTCCCATACAAACTGGATGCCGTATTTCAGCGGAGCGGGATCGACCAGGCAATCTTTCCACACTCATCCTCATACTTTCTCTCAAATAAAGAATCGCCGCACACGTCCAGTGTTACGCCTTAGGGCGGGGAATTAAACCCCCAGAGATTAAAAGCGGCAAGCGTTGAATTGAAAGATTGCCGCACATAAGAAGAGTCAACTTGACCGGCAATCCCATATCCCCCCACTCCGTATATCCCCGAATCCCGCTCCTCCACTACTATCACTGCGTCTACCACGTCTATTATCAACGGCTCCGCCCCCAACGGCCGCTCCGCCTCGAAGCTCAGCCCGTCCCGATATTCCTCCAACTCAAGGCGCAGCGCCCCGTAAAACGCCGGATGCCACGCTACGCGCCCCCGCTTTTTCGAGCCTTCGGGCTTCTGTTTGTCCATGCCTCATGTTACCACAAACCCCCCGCCTTTTCAACCGTTTTCTCACGCCGCGGGATTCCTCCAAAGCCGCCTTTCACCAGCCCGCTTCGGCAAAATAATTGTGAATTATCCTCTCTTGTCAAATTGTAGGAGGATTTCTTATGAAGAAATTTTTTATCGCGCTTTTAGCGCTCGCCCTCGTGGCGGGCAATGCGTTCGCCGAATTGTCATGGGCAGGCTACGCGCTCAACGCGGTGACGCTTGCCGCAGGCAGCACGGAGGACAACAGCGACATTACAGCCGGAAACGGGTTGTATGGATTGGGAAGAATTCAGGTCACCGCGACCAATGACGACGGCACGTTTGGAGCGTATGTAAGAACGGGCGTGAACACGGGAAGCGGCGGCGATTGGGGCTATAGAAGCTACGCATGGTGGAAGCCGATCAGCCAGTTCTCCGTGAAGGTTGGTTTTATTGGCGACTTGGCGATCCATTATGTTGTAAACTGGGCGTTTCATTCGAGCGGCGCCCCTGACACGGTGGCGTATGGCGGGTGGGGTCGCGCCGGAGGCTGGAGCTTTGACGGCGAGCCTACCGGAGCGTTGGTAACGTTGGCCCCGATTGAAGGGCTCAGCGTTAAAATAGCGGTTCCTTACGCCGGATACCCCGGGCCCGAAGCGGCGGAAATCTACAACCACATCATCGGCCAAGTTACCTATGACATAGCCAATGTCGGTCAGATCGGCGTAACCTATCAAAGCGGCGCCGGCTATAGGGAGGGGGCTACGACCCCCGGCGACTGGGAATGGGTCAGGAAGGATCCCGCCACTTCTACTGTCGATGTTGACGAGGGGGAATGGAAGAAAAGTGCGGATACCACTGGCGATCCGACCAAGGATCCCGGCAAAGTTTTCGCGCAGTTCCACTTGACCAGCGTTGACAAACTTGATCTCAACGTCGGTTTGAAATACACCTTCGCCGGCGAATACGGCGAGGACGCCGCGAAGAAATCCGTCACTCCTCCCATCGTGGCCGGTTTCGGCGCGGCGTACGCGGTTTCCGACACGTTCGGCGTGAAAGCCTGCTTCCACGCGGACTTCGCGGGCAGTTCAAAAACAGGGTCTGTCGAGACAAAGGATCCCTTCAAACTGGGCTTTGATCTTCTGCCCTATTTTGACTTGAGCGTTTGCAAAGTGTTTGTGTTTATGGGCGTTGACGTGGCGATTCCTGATGAGGGCGACGATTCCACGTTCGACTGGTTCTTCAACCCCTACATCACCAAATCCGCGGGCGGCGGCACGGTCTACGCGGGGCTTCAGGTCTATAGCGACAACTCAGGTGCCGACACCATCATCAAGTGGGCCATCCCGGTCGGCTTGGACTACAGCTTCTAACGTTTCTCGTCCGCAAGCGACGGCGTAAAAAAAGCCCCTGTGAAAACGGGGGCTTTTTTGTTTGAGGCGGGCGCCCTGTAGGGCGGTTGAATTCGACGGCGCGAGCGGCTTCCCGCGAAACAGACGCCCGCCCAATCAGGCGCCAGCCGACAAAAAAGAAGCCCTCCTTATGCGCGGAGGGCTTCCCGTCTTCGCCGCTTTTGCCGCAAGCAAAAACCAATCTTACCAGATGCTGGCCGTGATCTGGATGGGAAGGCTGAACGTTATATCCAAGTTTTCCGGCTTGGCTGTGTCTGGCGCCAACGCAACAGCGAGTCCGCCTTTAATCACGCTACCGCCCACCGCTTTGGCAAGGTACAGGTCGCCGCCGAACTTGGATGAATTGTCCGCTCCCAAAGAGGTTTCCAGACCGGCGCCCAAACCGACGTTCGCAAAGCCCACATTGATTTCAGGATTGAGGTAGACCCCCAGATGCGGATGCTCCCCGCCAGCAACGTCGCCGTCTCCGCCGAACTTGGCATTGGTGTAGAAGTTGACGACGCCGGTTTCGCCGATCGAGTAATTGACGGCGAGACCGATCAGTATATTGTTCTTTTTGGCGTCTGTGATGGCCTCGTTGGTACTGTAGGTGAAGCCGAGGTCAAGTCCGAGCGCTTCAACCGCAGTCAGTTTGAAAGCCGCCACGATGGATTCGGGAAGCGCGGCCATGGTGCCGAAATAGCCGGCACGGACAAGCCCGATGCCGTCGATATTGTAGCCAACCGCATACTGGGAAGCTTTATACACATCCGCCAACTCTGGAACTGGCGGCGCAGGTGTTATCTCTGTACCATTTTCATCCTTAAGCGCCCCCCGCGTGCCATTCACGATGGCCGCGCCGATGAAGAGGTTCGGGATGGGGGTGATTTCAAGAATGGCGCCTCCTTTAGTCGGCGTATTGCCGGTGTTGGTGTCAAAGCGGGGGAAAATCTTCTCCGTATCGCCGACACCTAAACCGGTAAAGCCCTGGAAGCTGTCCACCGTGTCGGGCCCGCGGAGCGCCGCCCACCGCGCCGCGCCAATGTCAAGTTTGAACTGGTCAATCGGCTTCCACCACAAATATCCCAACCCGGCTATGGCAGGAGTAAAAAACGCAAAATTGGCAACCGCGCCAATTTTCTCTCCCGACCATGCGAAATAGCCTTCCAATTCGGCGGTCACTCCCCAGATGCTTGAAAAAGCGCCCGTAGTGCTGTCATCACTGTCATCGGTGTATCCGTCCGCCTTCAATTGAAGAGGGACAAAGTCTGCGCGTCCCCAGAAACCCGTTGAGAATTCCGCGAACGCATTGCCCGCGATAAGGGCAAACGCTAAAAGCGCGATAAAAAATTTCTTCATAAGAAATCCTCCTACAATTTGACAAGAGAGGATAATTCACAATTATCCTGTATCTCTTTATCTTTTGATATAGAATATATCACATACTTTTGTTTTGTCAAGCGGAAAAAAATAAATCTTTTCAATTTTTTTTGTTTTATTTTATAATCTTTTCTCTTCTATTGAGAGCGGTTTTCCACAACGATTGAAAATGGGGCTATGACGCGCTCCTCGCCGCGCGGGGTTGCGCCAAGCGGACGCCACGCACGCTGGGCGGTTTCCGGGGCTGGCGATTGAAGTTCGAGGTTCAGGAGG